>CAZDSY010000193.1:0-4131 GCA_964508285.1 uncultured Paludibacter sp. | reverse complement strand
ATCATAGTTGTGTCGCCGTGACCGCCAATAACCATACAATGTACTTCGTTTTGGTTGGCGTTCATTGCTTTTGATAAGTAATATTTAAAGCGTGCAGTGTCAAGTGCACCTCCCATGCCTATAACTCTGTTTTTTGGCAATCCCAAAGCTTTTAATACCAAATAGGTCATTGTATCCATTGGATTACTTACAATAACAAAAATAGCATTGGGTGAGTATTCGAGTGCTTTTTCGGCCACATCTTTCACAATGCCAGCGTTAACACCAATAAGTTCTTCACGCGTCATGCCCGGTTTGCGGGGAATTCCTGAAGTTATAACTACTACATCTGAGTTTGCCGTTGCTGAAAAATCGTTTGAGCTACCTACAAGTTGTGAGTCAAAGCCAAGCAAAGCGGCAGTTTGCTGCATATCCATTGCTTTTCCTTCTGAAACGCCTTCTTTAATATCGATTAATACGATAAGGTCAGCTATTTCTTTAAACGCTAAAACATTTGCACAAGTTGCACCTACATTACCCGCACCAATTATTGTTACCTTTTCCATAAAAATTTATTTTTGATTGTTGTTTTGTTTCTGGTTTGTTAAAAACGGACACAAAGATAATCATTAATTGGATTTGTTCAGATTCGAATTTCGAATATTTTTCGAATTTATCACTAATTTAACAGCTTTTCATTAGGTTTTTTACTATGTGTAATTTGTAAAATTAAACTATCATTTAATCCTTAAATCTTGTTTTTAAATTCAGCATTTTTGTTTTTTAATTAAAGCATTTAAATTGAGATTTTTTTGTGTATTTCATTATTTTTTTAAAAAGAAGGTCAGGCTATTAAACCTGACCCCATTTTTAATGAATTATTCAAAAAAAGTCTTTAATAAATATCCTCACTTTCGATTAAACTTGTGGGAACAAATTCAATAAAATCAATTTGAAATTGCCCACCACTCAAGCCTTTTACCATTATTTTATGATGTCCTGCTTGGGGAAAACGATAAGTTCCCAGAATTTTACGCAAATTACTTGAGTTGTAACGGGCACTTTGTCCTGGATACCACGATTCGTTTATTGCTTTAAAACTGTGCGGACCTTTCATGTAACCAAGGTTACGCATCATTTTATCGTTTTGATATCCTTGCTTATCATCAGGATCGTTGCCTGGTAAAACATAACCAATACCAATGTCAGTTCCTAATGTATTAAGGTTTACGGGTACGCCACAAGGTACACCATCAACATAAAATTGTGCTACACCGCGCCTTCCGTTCGATTGGTAGCCAAATCGCACTTCATAAGTACCTGCCGGAATGGGTGGTGTTGTTATCACAAAATCGTATAATTTTCCGCCCTGAACAACAATAAAGAATTCATCGCCCATATAATTCATTAACTTATCGTGTGCATTGGAGTAACAGAGCACGGTTTGTTCGGTACATTCAAATCTATCCAGATATTTTGGAGGAAGAGCGTTGCGATAAAGATAGTTACTGTTGTCGCTTGCTCGTCCGCGCATGTTGTTGTTGGTTAACTCAGGAAACATACTTGCCATATCAAACCGCAAACGTTTTGAAGATAATTCTGCTTCGACTTCTGCGCTGTACACCAATGGTTTGTCTATTTCATGATATACACCGTTAATTGCCATATTATCAGTATTCGGTGTAAGACCAATGTATTCGCCTTTCTCGTTAAGCGTGTTGATTAAGTTTGCCTGACCGGTTGATCGTTTCAGTTTTACTTCAATCAAAGTATTCGGGCACATAGTTTCGATATATTCATACATATCAATTGTTTTCCATTGATGATTGGTATCATAATCGGTAATCAAACGACTTTTTATCAGTTGTTTGTTAATCAAATGATATGCTATAAAGCGATTCAGACTGTTGCGTCTGTCTTTTATGTCGTATATGTTTGCGTCCTGCGGATAAAGCTCATCGTAAACTGACGCTGCATATTTCATTAGTTCGGTAAGATTATTAATGTTGTATTTTGCCAGCGTCTGATTGCTTTCCATAAATACTGTGTATCCGTATTTTCGTGTTCTTGGTGCATGTCTTTCACTCGAAATAGTTGTTTGTACTGCATTTTCGAGGTCGGTGGCTGTTGCTTCTGAAATAAAGTAATCTTTATCTACTGTTTTTAGCAACGAGTCAGCAAGTCCGGTTGCGACAAGTGCTTCGTAAAACAAATTGAAATCGGGATTTTTCGAAATCAGCTCTACAATTCCAGAACGTACAGGGTCGAGCACTTTGTTGATTTTGTGTAAAACGCCGTTGTGTACTACTATATCTTTTTCAAGTATCTTTGAATTCTTGTTGATAAAAGTACCTTCGTCCGAAATAGTTACTAATACATAACGGTCGCTCATTGTAATGTTTGGTAGGCTACCATTACGAGGAAACTCATTGTGCATGAAAATATGTCCGTTTATAAGATGGTCGTAAACAATTTGCTTTAATGAGTCTGCAGAAAAATCTTCAATTTTTTTCTTGCCTTTTTGAGCATAAAACTCTCGCATGGCAGTGTTTGTGGGTGCAAAGCAAGTATAAAGTCCGTACGAATTAAGCAATCCGTTTACTTTTGTCAATTCAGTAAGTTTAAGAAATTCGCTATAAATAGTGTCGCCGGCAAGATATTGTCCCATCATTTTTCCAGTAAAGGTGTAAAGATTTTCACCGACTTCATCCGAATCACAGGAAATGAAAATTGTTGTCTGTATAATTAACACTAATGAAATTAGTGTTGATTTTAAGATTACCCTATGCATAGAATTTTTTTACGAAAATTAAATTTATATTTTACAAAACCTTGAAAATTTCAAACTCTAAAACCGTGAAATTATAGAACTTCGATAACTTTATCTTCTTTTAAAAACATCCTGCCACTTCAGTTCCATTTTATTTTCAGCAGGAAAATCGAGCCATAAAAAAATGTATTTCGAATTATGATAATTTTTTCCATCCCAGCGGTCGCCAATATACAAATATTTAGTTTCTTTTTTATTCTGAACCGGTAAAATATATGTTGATTGAGAGTCATAAGTAATATTATCGCCAATATTCATCAATTCCGACCATGGTCCGCTTATTGCTTTTGCGTAAGCATATTTTCCTTGATTTGGTGCCCACCCGGTACAGCCAGAAGTCATCATAAAATAATAATCACCTCGTTTAACAATAGCCGGAGCTTCGCGATGTCCACCGGGCCAAAGTGTCAAAACCTGTTCTTTTACGTCAAGATAATCATCGGTAAGTCTATAAAGAATCAGATCGTAGTTCTCGCGTGCTGCCGAAAGAAAATAGGCACAACCATCGTAGTCTTTATAAAGCGTACAGTCACGCGACATATTGCCAAAAGGACGGAAACTCTTCACGAATGTAAAAGGTTTTTCAATATCATCGGAATAAGCCACAGCTGCACGCGCATAACTGTAATCACGCCCATATTCGTAATGCATCCACATCACATATTTACCGGTTTTTTTATTATAAATGACTTTTGGCCGCTCAATATTTGCACGATCGAGTTCGGGATGCGACTGTCGTGTCAACAAATTTCCACGAAACTCCCAATTCAGCAAATCTTCGGAACGATAACACGAAACAAAAACGTCATCTTTGCGGTTTTCGCCAATCCAATAATAATATTTGCCGATTTTAATGAATCCTCCGCCGTGAGCTCTGATAATATTTGCATTGGCATCGTGCCATTCTACGCCATTCGTAAGTTCAGTGTTTTTTTTCGTTTTTTGAGCTACTGTTGCAAAAGTAAACAGAAAAAATGTTGTAACAGCAAAAAATAATGCTTTATGTTTCATGGTATTTTAACCGAAAAAGTTAGGAATTTTTTTTAGGTACAAATTTAAATTTACAAATAAGGTTTAAGGTCGAAAATTCATTCAATTTGTACAAAGAATTTAAACGGCTTAAAAATCGTTTTAAAAAAATCTTTCTCAAAATTGTCTTATTCTAACGATGAATCTTATAATTAACAGCTTTATGCAATCTTTAATTTTTTTAGGAGTACAAGATTTTTTTAAACTTGAAAGTTGCACATCATATTCTGTATTTTTTTCATTGTTGTCCGATAAAAATGGGGATTTAGTTTAATGTTAATGTAAAACCTATG
>CAZDSY010000192.1:0-4139 GCA_964508285.1 uncultured Paludibacter sp. | reverse complement strand
ACGGCTGAAAGGAACGCAATTTCTAATGCCGCCCGCAATATACCACCACCGTTGGCGGTCATGCAAGAAATTTCCACGAAACAATTTTTATCTCAAATTTTAGTCTATTACTATTTTATCTAGTAATACGACATTGTTGAAACGGAAGACAATAGTTAAATGTCATTTTGACATTGTTTCAAATACCTCTAAATCAATTCATAAATAACTTATACTGCCGTAATGACAGCTTTTGTTTTATTTTTGCATGTATTATATAGTTTATAAAAAATATGTAAGTCATTATTGGTGAGCTATTTGCAAAAATGTTATGTCATTAGTAAAACAATTGGTATAAAAATTGAAAAATACCCGATTGAAAATTGAAACGTAAATTGTTTAACAAATAAAAAGGAGGTACTTATGACACTTTTAAGAAGAAGCGATTATTTGCCAGCTTGGGCAAATTTCGTAAACGATTTTTTAAACACAGATTTGTCTGATTGGTCAAGTCGCCATTATTCAGACACCAACACAACTTTACCGGCAGTAAACATTAAAGAAAACAATGATGCTTTTGTGGTTGAAATGGCTGCACCCGGAATGGTTAAAGACGATTTTAAAATCGAGCTTAACAACGATTTGCTTACCATTTCGTCTGAAAAGAAAAATGAAAACGTAACCAAAGAGGGAGAAACCTATACTCGCCGCGAGTACAGCTATCAATCGTTTAGCCGTTCGTTTACTTTGCCAAAAACAGTTGATGCAGAAAAAATCTCTGCAAAATACGAAAACGGAGTTTTGAGTTTAGAAATTCCTAAAAAGGAAGAAGTAAAGCCAAAACCCGTAAAACAAATTTCAATTTCGTAATAAAATAATTTTTGAGATACATCTGCGGTTTTTTTCCGCAGATGTTTTCTTAAAATTAAATGTTTAACCATTAATTTGTAATGCTATGAAATTGTTTAAATGGAATATATCAGATATTAAACCTAAATTTCCAAATATTGTGGAAAAATTTTTCGGTAAGAAAATAACCGATGATACCGTTCATAACGAAGAAGTTGCGACAGTTCCATCGGTAAATATCGCAGACGAAAATAAAGCCTTTGAAGTAAGCGTAGCATTGCCGGGACTTGATAAAAAAGACGTAAAAATCGAGATTCAAAACGATTGTTTAATTATTTCGTCAGAAAAGAAATACGAAAAAGAAGAGAAAAACAAGAATTGGATGCGTCGCGAATACGGTTATGCTTCGTTTCAACGAATGTTTCAATTGCCCGAAAGTGCCGACCAAGATAAAGTACAAGCAGAAATGAAAAACGGCGTGCTTTCGATTAGAGTGGCGAAGAAAAAAGACTATATTGAAAATAAAAAACAAATTGCTATTCAATAACCATTAAAATTTTTAAGATTATGAAAACTAAATGGATTACAATGTTCATTGCTGTTTCATTAATCTTTTCAGGTTGCAATGGACAGGAAGTAAAAAAAGAGAAAAATAAAAACAATACTGATTCTACTTTAATATCAGGTAATCAGCCCAAAGAAGATATTAAGGTAAACAAAGAGTATGATAAGGACGGTAATTTAATCCGTTACGACTCTACTTATACCTACTATTATTCAAACATTGACGGAAACAAAACAGTTGGCGACAGCATTTTTAATAACTTCCGAAGTATGTTTGAAGACCGCTATCCTTTCTCAACAAAGCCATATTTCGATAATTTGTTTTTCGAAGACAGCTTATTGCACTACGATTTTTACAAAAAAGACTTTTTTCACGACCGTTTTATGCAAAACATGCAACGAATGGACAGAATGTTCTGGGAAATGGATTCTATCAAAAACAAATTTTTTATGGAACAATTTCCTAAAAAAAAGTAGAGAATACATGATATGCTTTTCAAAAAATCGGTGTTTTCTTACATGAAAACACCGATTTTAATTAAAATGTTTAACTTTCAAATTATTAACATTATGATGCTTTGGTTGATATTCGGAATATTTTTTGTTTTGAGTTTGATTGCCGGTAACAGACTAAAAACCAAATTCAGGGAATACTCTGCAATTCCTACTGCAAACGGCATGAGCGGAGCCGAAGTTGCCCGGAAGATGCTCTACGACCATGGTTGTTATGATGTTAATATAACATCTGTGGAAGGTACTCTTACAGACCATTATAATCCGCAAACAAAAACTGTGAATCTTAGCCGCGATGTATATTACGGGTCGAATGTGTCGGCTGCGGCGGTTGCCGCTCACGAAGCAGGTCATGCTGTTCAACACGCCACGGCTTACGCTTGGTTAGGCTTGCGGTCAGCACTTGTTCCTATCCAGAATATTAGTGCTACCATTTTGAATGTAATATTTATTGGAATGTTTTTTGGCTCATTTTTGCTCGGCGGATTATTCTCAATGCAAACTGCTCTTTTAATAATTGTTGTATGCTATGGTGTTTTTACACTTTTTGCATTTATTACATTGCCCGTAGAATTTAACGCAAGCAGCAGGGCATTAGCGTGGATACAACGAACCGGAATAACCGATTATTATTCACATAAAAAAGCGGAAAATGCATTGCGTTTGGCTGCATCAACCTACGTAATTGCAGCTTTATCTTCGCTCGCTACTTTACTTTATTATTTGTTTGCTTTACTTGGACAAAGTGATGAATAATGATTGTTTAAAAATATGGAATACAAAGATTACTATAAAATATTGGGTGTTGATAAAAAGGCATCGCAAGACGAGATAAAAAAAGCATATCGTAAGTTAGCTGTTAAATATCACCCTGACAAAAATCAGGGAAACAAAGAAGCAGAAGAGAAATTTAAGGAAATTGGCGAAGCTTATGAGGTGCTTGGCGATGCCGAAAAACGTAAAAAATACGATGCACTTGGCGAAAATTGGAAAAATTTCCAATCAGGACAAGCATATACGGGTGGCAATCCGTTCGGAAACTTTAATTTCGGAAACGGAGGTACATATGTAGAAATGGATATGGAAGATTTCATGAATGGGAACAATCAATTTTCCGATTTTTTTAACGCCTTTTTTGGGGGCGGAAAAAGAGCGAAATCGTCAAGGTTTGGCGGCACTTGGGCAAACTATCAACAAGCTGCCGATTATGAAACAGTAATGGAAATTACACTTGAAGAAGCTTATCACGGTACTTCAAGAATTATTCAATTGGAAAACGAAAAAATCCGGATTAAAGTTAAGGCCGGTATAGCCGATGGACAAAATTTACGAATTAGAGGAAAAGGACAAAAAGCTTCTAATGGTCAAATTAACGGCGATTTATACGTGAAAATTAAAGTATTAAGCCACCCTAAATTTGAACGTAAAGAAAACGATTTATATACAACGCAAAAGATTGACCTATTTACCGCCGTGCTTGGCGGCGAAATAATTATTGAAACCATTGATGGCAAGGTAAAATTACCTATTCCGCCCGGAGTGCAAAACGGCAAGACTTTCAGGTTGAAAAATAAAGGTATGCCTGTTTATCAGAATAAAAATCAATTCGGTGATTTGTATATAAAAATTGATGTTCAAATACCCGAAAAACTTACTGATAAACAAAAAAAACACTTTGAAGAACTAAAAACTTTGTTTTAAGCAGAACTTTTAAAATAATAGAGAAATGAATATTATAAAATACCCTTTACCGTTTAATGAAATAATCAGTCGTTTTCAAGAAGCTGTAAATGACTTTGAGTTACGCTATTGTACAGCCGATTTATATCGGGCAGGAATTGAAACCGAAACTGACATGAATGAAGCACTTTTAAAAACAGTCCATACTTTGCGTTTAGCTAATTTGGACACAAATCATTATTTAAAACGAATTTATATCACAGAAATTGAAAGTGGAAAAGTATATTTGGACTGGCGTATGAATAAACTTGTGTTTTTCTTTGTAATATTAAATTCAGAGTGTCAAAATAGAATAATTTTACACTGGAAAAAGAAGATTTTAAACACGATAATAGCTTAAAATACACTGAAATAAAAAGCACGAACCGCCAACATCGTATATAAAACATTTGGCAGTCAGTGGTTTATTGAGCTTTTTAGCTCGTATTAAAAGTAGTTGTAACTTGATAGAAAATCGCTTCGAAATGCCAAACGTTTCATATACGTAACCGTTG
>CAZDSY010000191.1:0-4145 GCA_964508285.1 uncultured Paludibacter sp. | reverse complement strand
TGGGAAACACGCACCAATCATTATGCACGTTTTTTCGATAGTTTATTATTAATAATATCCGGAGTTGCCGGCGTTCTGATTTTTTATTTAATGTTTTTTTCAGTTCATCCAATGGTAAAATGGAATATGAATATTCTTTGGCTTAATCCTCTGAATATAATTGCGGCAATACTTTTATGGATTAAACCATTAAGATTCAGCGTTTTCATTTACAAAATTCTCAATATTGTATTATTGATATTAGTTCTCATATTTTTTGCAATTTCATACCAATCTTTTAATACAGCAGTTTTTCCGCTTATACTGTTACTTTTGATACGTTATGTAAGCTATATAATCAATTCAGAAAAAGCACAGGTAAAAATTATGTTGAAACCCAAGGAGAAAAAGACGGAGAAAAATTCACAAAAATAATTTTGAATTTGTGAAAAGATAAACATTCAATAAAAATCAGAATTTTTTTTATAATAAAATCAAGAATAAATATATTATTTTAAATTTATCAACAAATTCAATAAGCAATTATTTGATTATTTTTTGGAATCAAAATAAAAAAGTTTATTCTGATAAAATCCAAATCAAAAATAGATTATTTAAGTGAATAAGTCATTCATTGTGTTGAATTGAAGTTATTCCATACGCATCAAAATTCTCGCATTACGCCTTGTACGTTGGGTTAGTAAAATTTCACGATTTAAGGTATTTTCGGTAATAATTTTTTCGTTAGCTCCCCTTATAGTAAGTAATTCAACATTTTCGTTAAAAGTTACTTTAAAATCATTAGCAAGTTCATCAAGTGCTGCCTGGAGATATCTGTTATTATCAACACACACAGAAATACTTACAGCAGAGCTTTGAATAAGCGATATTTTCATACGGTGTTTGTGCATCACAGCAAAGGCTTTCGTTAAACTTTCTTCCAATACAAACGAAAAATCCCTTGGACGCATAGTAACTAAAACCTGATTTTTTCGTAGAATCAATACGGGAACTTCAACAGGTTTTGAAATTTTATCTTTAATTACTGACCCCGATTCATTAGGGGCGCCAAAGGGGCGAACATATAATGGAATATTTTTATTTTCAAGAGGTTTTATTGTTTTAGGGTGAATAATTTGTGCACCACTAAAAGCCAGTTCTACAGCATCAAAATAAGTTAATTCAGGGATATGTACTGTATTTAGAAATATGCGCGGATCGGCATTTAAAATTCCCGGAACATCTTTCCATATCGTAACACTTTCAGCATCAAGTAAATTTCCGACAACTGCAGCTGTATAATCAGACCCTTCACGTCCGAGGGTTGTAGGATCGCCGTTAATATTTGCTCCAATAAAACCTTGACCGATGTAAATTCTATTTTTACTGAAATCGGCAGCCAAATGTAACCTTTGTGCGGACTCATCCATTCTTACATTCGCTTCACGAAAATTACTATCCGTTACGAGTAATTTTCGCATATCGAGCCAAATATTTTGAACTCCGGAATCGATTAAAAATGCTGATACAATTTTAGTAGCAATTATTTCACCGTAAGATACAAGTCGATCGTACCAGCGGTCGTAATCATCACCTATTCCTGTAATGATTAAATTTTTCAATTCATCAAACAATGGTTTAATAACCTGATTACCATTTGATTTGTTTGTAAATAATTCATTTACAATATCATAGTGGTATTTTTCAACTTCCTGAAGTTTTTCAAGTGCTGCATGTTTATCGGCTTTCATAAAATGCTCAAGCACCAATTCCATGGCATTGGTTGTTTTTCCCATTGCCGAAACAACCACAAATAAATTATCATTTACGGTTTCAACTATCCGAATTATATTACGAATTCCTTCTGCTGACTTTACTGATGCACCTCCGAATTTATAGACTATCATAATTAATATTTTTGAAAATTTTGCTTACAATAAAATACAAAATTAAAGAAAAAAGAGAAAATCCATTTATTTACTGAACTTTCTCTTTAAAATTTATTGTAGTTGTTGAATGACTATAATCTTCATTTCATATATTCCACTCAAGTTTACAAAATTAAAAACTTTTAAAAATATGGAGACTTAATCGATTAAACAATCCCTTGCTGCAACATAGCACGAGCAACTTTGAGGAAACCGGCTACATTTGCACCTTTCATGTAATTAATATACCCATCAGTTTGTTTGCCGTATTTCACACATTGTGTATGAATTTCAGTCATAATTTGCTGTAATTTAGCATCAACTTCGGAAGCTACCCATGAAAGATGCATAGCATTTTGTGTCATCTCAAGTCCGGAAGTAGCGACTCCACCGGCGTTTAATGCTTTACCAGGTCCGTACATAATTTTATTTTCAATCAGTAAGTCAATGGCATCAGGCGTGCAACCCATATTGGATAATTCTCCTACACATATTACACCGTTATCAATAAGCATTTGAGCATCATTTCCATCAAGTTCGTTTTGTGTTGCACATGGTAACGCAATATCCATTTTCACTTCCCATGGTTTTTTATCAGGGATAAACTTTGCACCAAACATCTCAGCATAAGGTTCAACAACATCGTTACAAGTGGCTCTTAACTCGAGCATATAATTAATTTTATCTCCATAAATACCTTCTTCATCATAAATATAACCATCGGGTCCAGAGATGGTTATAACTTTTGCTCCCATTTCGGTGGCTTTTAAAGCTGCTCCCCATGCAACGTTGCCAAAGCCTGAAAGCCCGATAGTTTTTCCTTTAATGCTTATTCCTGCATTTTCGAGCATTTGATTTACAAAATACAAACCGCCAAATCCTGTTGCTTCCGGACGAATAAGCGAACCACCAAATTCAAGACTTTTACCGGTAAGTACACCTGTATTTTCACGTGCAAGTTTTCGGTACATTCCGTAGAGGTAGCCAATTTCTCTTCCGCCTACTCCAATATCACCAGCCGGAACATCGGTTTCGGGACCAATATGACGCCAAAGTTCAATCATATAAGCCTGACAAAAACGCATAACTTCAGCATCGGATTTTCCGCGAGGATTGAAATCGGAACCTCCTTTTGCCCCTCCCATTGGTAATGTAGTGAGTGCATTTTTAAATATTTGTTCGAAACCTAAAAACTTCAGTATAGAAAGATTTACTGATGAGTGAAAACGTAACCCACCTTTATATGGACCTATGGCATTATTAAATTGCACTCTGTAACCAAGATTTACCTGTACTTCGCCCCTATCATCGACCCATGGTACTTTAAAAGTAAAAATTCGGTCAGGTTCTACCAATCGTTCGGCTATTTTTGCCTTTTCAAATTCAGGATGTTCGTTGTAAACATCTTCAATTGTGCTTAACACTTCTTTTACTGCCTGTAAGTATTCATTTTCTCCCGGGTGTTTGGCTTCGAGCGATTGAATTAATTTATCGATATTCATGATATTAATTTTTATAGATTATTTAGTGTTGAATTTTGTTTCATTTTTTTTTAAAAGACTGCATTGAATTATCATTTTGATACATAAATATAGTATTTTAACTATATACTTTGGACATTTATGCACTTAAATAAATTTAATGTGGTAAATTAACTTACATTTGGTTTGTAGTGCAAGTTTACGACAATTATTCCTTAAAATCAAATTTTTTGAACTATTTTTGAGAAGAATTTTATCAGTAAATTCTAATATTCACAAAATAAAGACACTATCTGATAACGTCTCTTTTACAAAACAATTAATTAAAAAATTACTCGGAAATGAAATCGGCAAATATTAAAAAGCTATATTTCAAAGACACATCGTTTGCAAATCTTATGCGACATCGTATTTATAATGTATTGCTTTTTGCAAGTAAATACGATGCATTTATACTTGAAGAAGATGGGAGAGTTGATGAGCAAATTTTCAATGAGTATATTTCATTAAATCTTCGATATCCACCTCGATTTACATTGGTATCGGACGAAACTGAAGCAAATGTATTACTAGCAGAACGCAATTTCGAATTAATTATTTCTATGCCCAGCGGCGACAGCATTAATCCATTCAACTGGGCAAAAGAAGTGAAGAAAAATCTGCCACATATACCTATCGTTGTACTTACACCTTTTTCTAATTCAGTTTCTAAGCGTATTGCTAACGAGGATTTAAGCGCTATCGACTATGTTTTCAG
>CAZDSY010000190.1:0-4208 GCA_964508285.1 uncultured Paludibacter sp. | reverse complement strand
ACCACCGCGAAAAATACCTGCTTTTCCTCTACCATTACTTTCGTGAACTGAGACTGTGATTGGGAAAATTGTTCCAGGTCCTGTAACAATTGTTGATGGTAATTTGTATGCACCAAGATTGTCGCCGAAAAACATATTGTAACATGCTCTTTGAACATGACCATATGCTTTGCTTTTACCACCATCGATATTGAAAACCCAATTTGATTGGTTGCCTTTTGGACCATTGTAGTAAGCAGTGAATAACGAACCATCGCGAATACTCCACAAACTACTTACCCATTCAATACTCCAGTTGTAATTGCCTGTAAATGTCCCTGACATAACGGCAACGCCTGCCGAATTAGTAATACCACTTTCCCAATTAAACCACCATCTTGCACGCACTTCTATACCAGCTACTGGAATATTGGTTTTAAGTAAATCATCATAAACTCTAATTGTTGCTTGTGGTGTATATTTTTTCGCTTTTCTCATTCCTGATTGTGTGGGCTGTTTCTCTTGATAGTTACCAGTAATTTTTAACGACTTTTCTTCCAGTAAATTCCAATAATCAACAACCTCAGACTTAATTCGCATTTGACTAATATTTTGCTGGTTTGCACCACCATTTTCATCAACTATCATTGGCATATAAAGTTCGTCTAATACTTCGTATTGACTTATTGGTGAAATAAACCCTACTGGAACACGTGTATAAAGCCAAGTGAAATCATTTCCGATTAATGTAGAGTCAATATACTTTTCTCCTTCAGTGAGCTCATAATCTAGAGGATATGAAAACAAAGTAAGTGTAGTGTCTCTCATCAATAATTCTGATTCAATACTGTCTTTTGGTAAAAAACGAACGTATAAATGTGTAGCTTCAATATTTAAGGATGCTTTCATTAATCCATCCTGCTGTAATGCAGAATATGCTCTTTTCATATTCGAAACAGAATAAGGATTTTCAAGTTTTCTTACTTTTTTAATAAGAAGTCCAGTTCTACTCTCGTTGATAGCATTGTTGTTAAAGTTAACGTCATTGTCGTTACACGACACCAAAGTAAATGCCAAAATGGCAAATAAATAAAATAGTTTTTTCATAAACATACTTGTTTTGAGAATGCAGCATAGAATTGATGCTATTTATTTGGTTCTCGTTGCATTCAGATTTATTTTTCTTATAAGTTATTACAACCAATATGGTTGTCGTTGGAAACTTATGTTTCCACAGATTTAAGTTTGTCATTGTCAAACAAACTTTTTAAGCGTCCAATGAGTACAAGGTTATAGTCGTACTCCAAATAGTTTTTTTTTCGTCTCGAAAACACGTTCAATGTTTAATTTCTTTGTCTCCGTATTACTGTCTCTACTATGCTTCGAGACTGAAATAATGCATTAACTTGTGTCCATGTTGGTCGTTCTTTTTTTTTTGCATGTTTGGTAACGACCGAGGCTAAGCGCAGTAGCCGAATGGCGGGCATATTCACTGTCGCACTACACAAAAGCTAATGCGGGTGATACAACTCCAAATTGCACGAATTCGGCTATTGTCGCTTAGGCGTGTGTTACCAAATCGTGCATTGGTTGTGATGAATAGAGTTTTGGTTTGCAGTAAATTTAATAGACATGATAATTCGATTACAGTTGAAATAAATGCAAGTTTGGTAGCCATTTTCATTGTAATGTTACCAAACTCACATAGTATTTAAGCAATTCAGTTCAAATGATTATTAATTTTCTATGAATTTATATCTTAAAAATCATCTATCCTAATTTTATAAACATAAATTCCTTGATATTCAGAATCATGTATGTTGTAGAAACTTATATCGAAGGGGTTTTTTATTTTATCAGCATTATTGTTTTTTTTGTATCTTCTTAAAATATTATTGTCTTTGTATGACTTTATATCCAAAGAATCAACATTATAATAAAGAAAAAATTCATCATCGCAAAGAGGACCAATGCAATCTCTAAATTCATCACTATATTCATTTGGTTTAAGAATAATTGAATCTAAATATGTTTTTTGGTTATAATAAAACTTTAATGTCAAAACAATATCAGTTTCATTTTTTAATCTGTAGTATGAGGCTTTTGTCGGATCAGGTTCTGGACCACATCCCAAAAAAAGCAGTACCCCTATAAAAAAGAGGATTGTTATTTTATTTAGCTTTTCCATATGTCTCAAATAGTTTATCAATATTCACTAAAGTTATACTGTCAGTCCTTAAAGCTTTTACGTTTTTTTTCAAATCATTTAAAGTGAATGTTTTTCGTAGTAATCCTTTTAGTTCGGATATTGTAAAGCCACTAACTCTATCATCTGGGTATTCATATTTTGTATGGTCATATGATAAATTAAGTCTTTGATTAGATGCATCTATAAGGTCAATGAAAACTGGAGAGTAATTCATAGATGTCAAATTCTTTGAATAGTCTGTTTTAAGTAAGCCCCATCTCTGTCTGTTATTATAAGACAAGGAATAACCTAAACCTAATTTGCTATATTCATTTGATGTTACAGATGATTCAACTGCACTTGCCCAACTTTCAATAATAATTTTATTTACAAATGCAAATGAAGCAATATCCAAATCCATATTTAAAATATGCGTACTATGAGCAAGTTCATGAGTAGTTGTGCCAAATAATTCATGTGATTTATAATAACGTTCACCTATAACAACTGAATCTTTGCCATCTACACTTTTGTATGTAGTTTCAGTTGTCCCCGTCATATAAATCCCAATCTGTGAGAAGAATAACCAACCTCCACCATAATTAATTCCTGATTTATCACCTCCATTACTATCGTATACAGAAATCTTTATAGGGAAAATTGTTCCAAGTCCATTTGAACTCACTATGACTGAAGGTAATTTGTATGCTCCCATATTATTACCGTAGAACATATTGTAGCAGGCACGTTGTACATGACCGTAAGCTTTAGTTTTTCCACCTGTAATAGGAAACTCCCAATTCGTACCGTTTTTACCCTCTGCGCCATTATATATTGCAGTAAATAGTGCTCCATCACGTATTGTCCACAAACCACCTGCCCATTCTATACTCCAATTGTAACTTCCGCTAAATGTTCCAGACATTACAGCTATACCCGATTCATTTGTAACACCACTTTCCCAATTTAAAAACTTTCGTGCTCTAACAATTACTCCAGGTACAGGAATCTGCTTTCCTAATAAATCATCATATACCGTTATGTGTGCTTTTGGTGTGTAATTAGCACTCTTTGCTTTTGACATTCCCGAATTTACATTGTCAGTTTTTTTTAAATTACCTGTAAGTATAAATGATTTTTCTTCAAGCAGATCCCAATAATCAATAACCTCAGACTTAATGCGCATTTGACTGGTGTTTTGCTGATTTATTCCTTCATTTTCAACTATCATTGGCATGTAAAGTTCATCGATAACCTCGTATTGGTTTATTGCTGATGTATATCCTATTGGAACACGAGTATATAACCATGTAAAATCATTGCCTATTAAAGTAGAGTCAATATACCTCTCACCTTCGGTAAGTTCATAGTCGAGAGGAAACGGAAATAATGTAAGCGTAGTGTCTCTAATCAGGGTTTCCAATTCAACACTATCTTTAGGTAGAAACCTAACGTATAAATGGGTCGCTTCAATATTTAAAGCTGCTTTCATTAATCCTTCTTGCTGTAATGCAGAATATGCTTTTTTCATATTCGAGACAGTGTAAGGATTTTCAAGTTTTCTAACTTTTTTAATCAGAAGTCCAGTACTACTCTCGTTGATAGCATTGTTGTTAATGTCTACTTCATTGTCGTTACACGACACCAAAGTAAATGCCACAATGGCAAAGATATAAATTAGTTTTTTCATAAACATACTTGTTTTGTGAATGCAACAAAGATTTGATGCATTTCTTTTTGTTCTCGTTGCATTCTGTTTTGATAATTTTTAAGTCAATACAACCATTATAGTTGTTGTAAGAAACTTGCGTTTCTACAGATTTAAGTTTGTCTTTGTCAAACAAACTTTAGGTGTCCAAAAGAGCACAGAGTTAAGCCGTACTCCAAACAAATTTTTCCTTTTCGATAAATACGTTTCATTGATTTTCGTATTTCACGTATTCTGTTCGTTACTGTTGTTCACAAACAAAATATTTTCAGTATTTCTAACTTGTGTCAATGTCGGTCGTTTTTTCTTTTTTTTTGCATGTTTGGTAACGAC
>CAZDSY010000189.1:0-4225 GCA_964508285.1 uncultured Paludibacter sp. | reverse complement strand
GTAACTTCTTTTGCAAGCCGTTTTTGCAGCAAACGTAAATGAGGTGACTGAGAGTGTTCGGATATCAAATTGTCGATTTCATCTTTAGGCAACGAAGTGAAAATTTTGATATATTTTTCAGCATCGGCATCGCTTACATTCAACCAAAATTGGAAAAATTTGTATGGCGAAGTATAACGTCGATCGAGCCAAACATTTCCGGTTTCGGTTTTCCCAAATTTTCCACCATCGGCTTTAGTGATGAGCGGACAAACAAGCGCATAAGCCTCGCCATTTACTTTACGACGAATTAGTTCTGTCCCAGTTGTAATGTTGCCCCACTGGTCGGAACCTCCCATTTGTAATTTGCAATTTTTATGCTGATAAAGCCACAAAAAATCGTATCCCTGTAAGAGTTGGTACGAAAATTCTGTAAACGACATTCCTACACTCGATTCGGCGCTCAGACGTTTTTTTACGGAGTCTTTAGCCATCATGTAATTCACAGTAATGTGTTTACCAATGTCGCGAATGAAATCGAGGAAAGAATAATCTTTCATCCAATCATAATTGTTTACCAATTCCGCCGCATTGGGAGCATCGCTCTCGAAATCGAGAAATTTTGACAATTGCGCTTTGATACATTCCTGATTGTGTCGTAGTGCATTTTCATCGAGCAGATTTCTTTCTGCGGATTTGCCCGAAGGGTCGCCAATCATACCTGTAGCACCACCAACTAAGGCTATGGGTTTGTGTCCCGCTCGCTGAAAGTGGCGCAACATCATCACGCTTACCAAATGTCCGATATGTAAAGAGTCGGCTGTTGGGTCAATTCCTACATAAGCAGCAGTCATTTCTTTGGCTAATTGTTCTTCAGTTCCGGGCATTACGGTGTGAATCATGCCACGCCATTGAAGTTCTTCGATAAAATTCATCACTTTGTTTTTTGAGTTCATAAAATTTTGAGTGTGCAAAGATACGAAATTTAATTTTTTCAACATTAATACCGAATTCAGTAATTATCTATTCAGTATTACTTCTTGTGCCTAAAGAAAAAAAATGTAATTTATCTTTTTAGTATTGGTTATTTAATTGATTGATAATGTATTTGTAATTTTTCTACAACTTAAATGAAATCTGTAATGAGTTTTTTTGCAAAAATATTAATTCAATTTGCAATGAATTATAAGTTATTGCTGCTAATTATGACAATTATTTCTTCAGAAAGTTTTGCCAAGAATCCTGTTCAAGAATGTAAGAGTGAAAATCAACTTAAAGTGTTAAGTTGGAATATTTTTTTATTGCCTTATCTTAGTCTTTTCAACAATAACAGCATTAGAGCTAATGCAATAGCTGATGAATTGGAAAATTCTGATTATCATATTTTGGTTTTTCAGGAAGCTTTTAGCAGTAAGTGCCGCAACATACTTGCAAAACGATTAATGAAAAATTTTCCATATCAGTATGGACCGATAAATAAAAATCGTACACCGCTGAAAACAAACAGCGGACTTTGGATTGCAAGTAAAATTAAACTTGAAAATCTTGGTGAAATAGAATTTAAACAAAAAAAAGGGTTTGATGCCATTGCCCGTAAAGGCGCTGTACTTTTTCAGGGTGAATTTCATGATATCCCATTCCAACTATTAACAACACACTTACAAGCAGAAGATGCCGATGACTTGCGTGCTTTTCAATGTCAGGAAATTAAAGAACAATTATTAAACCCACACTATCATCCCAAAATACCACAATTAATTTGCGGTGATTTTAATATTGAAATGGACGATAAACATCACTACGACAAAATGTTACTAACTTTGGATGCACAAAATGGAGAACTAAGTGGAAACGTCAAAGTTACTTATGATGAGCAAAATAATAACCTAGCCAGAAAAACTACAGGTCGAAGTAGAACAATCGATTATGTGCTGGTTAGGAATACTGAACTTTTACAGAATATTGAACGTAAAGTACAAACGTTTTTAAGCAGAATTGGTAATATGGAATCAAACCTTTCTGATCATTATGCTATGGAATTTTGCGTTAGCTTTGTAAACCGAAGTTTTAACCAACAAACATCGCAAATAAATTATTAACGACAATTTTTTATCAGTAATTTATCAAACAAAACAGGAGTTTGGCTCATTATACCAAACTCCTGTTTTGTTTGATTAAAATTGCAAAGAGATGTAAACAAATAATTGAATTCTGATAATTTGGAATAAGTAAATTATTGAAATACTAACGTCTATATCCAAGATGTTAAAAAATGTCGAACAGTTTTTTCACTGAGCCTATAATATAGGTTAATGAGTTTCTGTCGGATAACTGTTTTGTCGAATTGTTTAATCAGATTTGCCGATATTTTTAAACCTTCTGTATAAAATTCTTTATCAGTTATCATTTTACAGGTAATTTCAATAAATTCTTCGGTATTTTTTGCGGTTAAATACTTGTTTTCGTACAGCAATTTATATTCAACTATATCACGAAAAATTACCGGCATTCCACAAGCAGCTGCTTCTATTGGTGCTAAAGGGCAATTTTCCTGATATGAAGTAAAAAGCATTAGGTCAGCTGCGGCGTAAATATACGGCATTTGCTCTAAATCTAACATTCCTGTAAATTGAATATTTGCCGGAGCTTTTTCAATACGGGCGTCGATACGTGCAATACCTTCTGTCATAACTTTAAACGGACGTCCGCCTGCCCAAACAAATTTTGCATTTGGAATTGCAGAAGCAATATCAATAAAATCTTCCACACCTTTGCGGGCTTGCAATTGTCCAACACCAAGTACCAAAAAATCATTTTCGGAAAGTCCCAACATCTCGCGCCCTTGCTTTCTTTTTTCGGGAGTTCTTTTCCATTTTTCTATACGAATAGGGTTGGGAATACGAACAATCTCAGTATTTGCACCTGTTTGCTTGATGGCTTCTTCTACCATGGGTGAAATAGCAATACAAACATCGGCAAATGAATACACTTGTTTGAAATACCATTTTACGAAAGGCATGAAAAATTGCCAAAATGGTAATGAGCCTTTAATGGAATCTGGAATTACATGTACTGTATGAATGCGTTTGCCTTTATAACGAGCACCTCGCAGAAAATAATACAATCCATATGTGTGGCAATGGAAAACATCGCCAACTCCTTCGTTGTTAATCAACACTTCAACATCGCTGTTTGACTTTAGTAACGCTACATGATCAACAAATGCGGTATGAACACCATTTCCTTTTACTATGTATTTAGTTTCGGAAGCTACGTTAATTTTTAGCATAAAAAATAGTGAATGTTTTTAATAGTTCTATTAATGTATTAAAATACAAAAGGAATTACTGATATTCAATTTACAACTGTACATTCAAAAAATGTGCAAAATTTTTGTTCCTGTAACATCATCATATGAAGAGTTAATTTTTCAATCAACTTTCAGAATATATTTTTTCAATAAATAAAATAATGTAGTTGCAATTATCAATATTCCTGCGATAAGCGCAAAATAAAGTTCAGAATTTTTTGCATAATTATTTACAATAAATTCCCAGTATGGACCGATAAAAAATCCGGTTATAATGTATATTAATGCCCATAAAATTGAAGTGCAGATTAATATGGTGAAGTATTTTTTATTTGAAAGCTGAAACAAGCCGCAAGCTACCGACACATACCCTCTTATTAAAGGTGTAAGTCTGCCCACAAACACACTTGACTGACCATCTTTCTGTATTTTTCCCGAAACTTTTTGAATTTTCTTCTCCGGTAAGGGTAGCCATTTTGGCTTGTTTTTCAGTAAAGTGTTTCCAAAATAGTAAAATATCGCATAAAGTATGGTGCCTGCCAAAAAGTCAGCAGAAACGACTACCATTACAACTATTAGTACGTTCAGTGCTCCGATAAATATAAGATACCCGGAAAAAAGTAACAAAAATTCATTAGGTATGGGGCTTGGTAAACCAACTTCCTGTGCAAGTATCAGTAAAAATATTGATAAATATCCATATTCAGATATTATTTGGAAAAATTCATTTGGCATGTAAATTCATTTCGAAATTAAAATTTAATCGATTAATTGAAAGAAAAATTATTTCAATTAAAAATTTATCCAAAATTAATTAAACCATATTATAATTCTGTTTCAATTTTCTTACATTAATATAGCTGATAATAAAGTTACAATTTTGTATATAGTCGACCCTTAAAAACTCAATTTAAATTCAAAAAGGGTCATATTTTT
>CAZDSY010000188.1:0-4228 GCA_964508285.1 uncultured Paludibacter sp. | reverse complement strand
TACACAATTATGCAAATTACTAAAACATACCGTTTTTTACTTATTGCAGCTGCTTTAGCTTTTGCAACCGGTATGATTTTTAGTTTTTTGTATCGAATCTCCCCAACCTATTCAATCAACAGCAAATAC
Source organism: uncultured Paludibacter sp. (assembly GCA_964508285.1). Taxonomy (GTDB): domain Bacteria; phylum Bacteroidota; class Bacteroidia; order Bacteroidales; family Paludibacteraceae; genus Paludibacter. The sequence goes on along the minus strand of CAZDSY010000188.1, from coordinate 4,099 downwards.
TTTCAGGATGTTGTATACAAAAAAGAGAAACAGGCAGATAAGCTTAAGGACTATATTATAAATCAGATTAATTCGGGTAACTTAAACGTATTACGAAAAAATGCGCTTGAAACTCATGGAATTGCTGTTTTAGTCGAAAAAAATGATGAATTAATTTACTGGACTGATAATCATATTGATATCGATCCGCACGAATGTGTATCATCCGATGGTTACGAACTCAAAACTTATTCGAATGCCTGGTGTCTTGAAAAACATGTTCAGAAAGATTCGCTGGGGATTATCACGCTGATTTTTCTAAAGCATAATTTCCCTTATGTTAACGATGTTTTGCGAAACGAATTCGCTCCTGAATTTAAAACGAATGAAAATATTCTGATAAAAAAGGGCAGCCACAACGACAAACACGCTATTTTTAACTCACAGGGCAAATATCTTTTTACACTTTCAACTCCCGAAAATCCAATTTACGACAATAGAGCAGGGTATATTGCATTCTTTTCATTATTCTTGTTGATGTTGCTGTTTTTTATCGGGCTGGCAAAATGTAATTTGCTGAGTAAAAAGAAATGGTTAACAATACAAGAATATTTGATTGTTTCAATCGTTTCGGGAATTGTTATTTTTTTAAGCTTGTGGTTTAAAAAACCCGAAATGCTCTATTGGGATACAATTTTTTCGGCTCAGCAGTATGCTTTCAATACCTTATTGTCGTCGATAACACATCTTACTATTGCTATCTTTTACTTTACTTCAATTGGGTTTTTATTTTATTTTGGCGTAAAATTTAACGAAAAACAAAACAGAATTACTGAGATAATACTACAATTAGGAATAATACTCTTTTTTGTTTTTATCTTCGTTATTATCAGAAGCCTCATTTTTCATTCAGGTATTCAGCTGAATATTATATATTTCAGAGAAACTTCGTTTGTGGCAATATGGGTACATTTACTTATTTTGTTGCCTGCCGTGAGTTTTGGCCTTTTCTTTTTTAAGTTTCACAACTATTTTCACGCTAATAATAGATTAAAAACTGCAATAATAATTGATGTAATTCTGGTTTTTGCATTGTCTGTTTCATTAGCAGTTTTATCACCTTCTCAAATTTTTATTATTGTTCCTGCACTTGTTTTGTTACTTTTTACTTTTTACCTGTCATACATATTAAAGTATGTCAGAAGTTTTCATTTGCTGCTACCTTTATGGATTTTGATATATACCTGCTTTTTTATTTTGTCTTCATTTGCATTATACAATCAAAAAAAAGCCGAAAAGTATAAATTACTTGCACAAAATATAATGATTAATGGCAATGTGGAGACAGACCGGCTAACTGAAATAATGCTCGAAGAATTGGATACTCAACTTTCTACAGACAAACGCATTAGCCAAATGGCAGCATATCCAGACTCTGTTTTGAATGCTAATAATTATCTGAATAGAAATTATTTACGTGGTTACTGGAATAAGTTTGAAATGCGATTGAATACTGCCGTTGTAAACTCTGAACTTTACTTTCAATTCCGGGAATTGATAGCAAACAATGGTGAAAAAATCGCGAATACACATTTTTATAAATTATCGTCTTCAAATTCTGGCATGGCTTTTATCGGCAGTTTCGGGATAAAAAATCCGGCATCCGATTCGGTTTATTATTATATGCAGTTTTATCCACGCAGAAATTTCACAAGTTATAGTTTCCCCGGATTTTTACTTTCGCCTGTACAAATAATGCCTGGTAATCACGATATAAGTGTTATAAAATTTGAAAATGACAAAGCTATTTTTATATCAGGTGACACAACTTTTTTATCCGATAAAAGCAAAAACAAATTTTCAGGCAAAGTTTTTACAGTTAACAAACAAAAAGGCAGAACAATTTACACCTATTGGAAAAATAAAGATAACTCTGTGCTGATTTCCGAAAACAAAACACAAACTTTCTCAGGAATCATTTTATATTTAATCTACACATTCTTAATTTATTATGTAATAGTTTGGCTCGCCGTACGTATATACCTCATTGTTTTCCGAAAAAGCAAAAAAGTAACCGGATTTACATCAAGGTTTCAATATGCGTTTATTATTTTACTCGTAGTCAGTTTTATTGGGATTTTTTATGTATCGGTAAATTTTATTCAAAGGAATTACAAAGAAGAACAGATAAAAGAAATTGAAAGTAAGAAAAAGTACATTCAAAAGGCGCTTCAGAACATATATTACTGGACACAAAATCTTTCGAACGTAAACAAACAGGCACTTAGTCTCGAATTACAGGAACTTTCGTACATTTACGAAACCGACATTCACGTTTATAACAATAACGGTGATTTAGTTGGCAGTTCGCAACCATTAATATTTAACCGTAATCTTATAGGTACACGTATTTCGCCTGTACCTTATTTCTCCGACAGTCCCGACCTTACACATTACGAATCGATAGGAAGGCTTAAATATCTGGCATCCTACACCGATTTTTATAACGGCGATTTTTTGCAACTCGGCTTTATTGCTTTACCTCAATTCCTGAGTCAGGAAGAAATACAACGACAGATAACGGATTTCATTTCTGTAATAATACATATATACTTGATTGTCATAGTTTTGGTAATTTTTCTTAGTCTGATAATTGGCAAACAACTTTCGGCGCCGCTAATAATGATTGAGAATAAACTGAAAATGATGCGTTTCGGACATCGGAACGAAAAAATTGACTATCATGCAAACGACGAAATTGGTCAATTGGTCGAACAATACAACCGTACGGTTGATGAGCTTGAAAACAGCGCCCGACAACTTGCAAAATCAGAACGTGAGTCGGCATGGAAAACTATGGCTCGCCAGATTGCACATGAAATCAACAATCCACTTACGCCAATGAAACTCACAATACAGCAACTACAACGAACTTTTGATATTAAAGCGGAAAATTTTGAAGAATATTTTAAGAAATCGACAACGGTATTGATTGAACAAATTGATAATTTATCGCGCATAGCAGCTACTTTCTCAAACTTCGCCCGACTCCCCGAAGCTCAATTCCGAAAAGTTGATATTGCGGCAAAACTAAATTCGGTTGTACAACTTTTTGCACATAACCATGAACAAATTGAGGTTAATTATCATGGACTTAACGAAGGTCTCTATGTTTATGCCGACCCCGAACAACTCACACAAGTTTTTAATAATTTGTTGAAAAATGCTTTACAGGCAATTCCTGCCGATAAAAAAGGAATAGTTGATGTTTCAATAATAAAAGAAAATCAGCAGATATTGATTGAAATTGCGGACAATGGCATTGGCATAAATCCCGAAGTTGCCAATAAACTTTTCACACCAAACTTTACAACCAAAAGCACCGGTATGGGTTTAGGTCTGACAATATCAAAAAATATAATTGAAATTACCGGTGGCAACATAAAGTTCAAAAAAAATATATATAACGGCACTACCTTCATCATAAATTTACCCTCAGAAGTATAATATCACCCTGATAAATTTCGTTTCAAGCGTTTTAAAATTCATAAAAAGTATAAATATTCTGTCTAATTCATTCTAATTGTATATATTTGCGTTGAAAGCAAAAATTTTCAGGATAAAATAAATTTCAGTAAAAAAATTAATAAAAAATCTCAATCATGGCAACTACAGCAAAACTTTACAGTTATGATTTCGGTATGACCAAAACCTACCTGCTTGCAACAGCTTTTATTGCAGGAAATCTTATTTTACCGCAACTTTCACACCTTGTTCCAAACGGAGGACCAACATTCCTACCCATTTATTTTCTTACTTTGATTGCTGCTTATAAATACGGGATAAAAGTTGGACTGCTTACTGCAGTTTTTTCTCCCTTAGTAAATTCTTTACTTTTTGGAATGCCTGTGGCAACGATGCTTACTGTAATACTAACAAAATCAATACTTCTTGCATTTGCAGCAGGTTTTATAGCACACAAAACGTCAAAAATTTCATTGTTTAACGTATTAATTGTTGTTCTTGCGTACCAATTAATTGGCGGTATGGCAGAGTGGTTAATTTCCGGAAGTTTTAGCGCTGCCCTACAGGATTTTACTATGGGTTACCCGGGAATGTT
>CAZDSY010000187.1:0-4228 GCA_964508285.1 uncultured Paludibacter sp. | reverse complement strand
ATTAAATAGAAACTTGTATGGAAAACAACACATTGCTTAACGATGTAATTGCAAGAGCTCAGACATGGCTAACCGGTAATTATGATGCCCAAACAAAGTCTGAAGTACAAAAAATGATAGATGCTGAGGATAAAACCGAGCTCATAGAATCGTTTTACCGTGATTTAGAATTCGGAACAGGCGGATTGCGTGGAATAATGGGAGCGGGTACAAACCGAATGAATATTTATACTGTAGGTGCTGCTACACAGGGCTTAAGCAATTATTTGAAGGCGCAATTTCCTGATGTGCCACAAATAAGCGTAGTTATAGGTCATGATTGTCGTAACAACAGCCGAAAATTTGCTGAAATATCAGCCGATATTTTTTCTGCAAACGGAATAAAAGTTTATCTTTTTGAAGATTTGCGACCGACACCTGAAATTTCGTTTGCTATTCGTCATTTTGGCTGTCAGAGTGGTATAATTCTTACTGCTTCGCACAACCCTAAGGAATATAATGGCTATAAAGCTTATTGGAATGATGGAGCACAAATGATTGCACCTCACGATGTAAATGTTATTATTGAAGTTGAGAAAATTAAAAATGTAGATGAAATAAAGTTTGCCGGAAATCCGGAATTAATTGAAATTATCGGCGAAGAAATAGATAAGATTTATATCGATAAAATTAAATCGATATCATTATCGCCCGAAGCAATTGAGCGCAACAAGGACATGAAAATTGTTTATACACCTATTCATGGAACCGGTATCAAATTAATACCACGGACTTTGAAAGAATACGGTTTTACAAATATTATCAATGTTCCTGAGCAGGATGTTGTAAGTGGAAATTTCCCCACTGTTATTTCTCCTAATCCCGAAGAGCCGGCTGCGCTTGAAATGGCTGTAAATAAAGCGAAAGAGACTGATGCGGAACTTGTTATGGCTTCAGACCCGGATGCTGATCGTATGGGTATTGCTGTAAAAGATGATAAAGGAGAGTGGATTTTGGTAAACGGAAATCAAACTGCCCTTATTTTTGTTTATTACCTGATACGACGTTGGAAAGAACTTGGCAAACTTAACGGAAAACAATATGTAGTAAAAACCATTGTTACGACGGAAATTATTAAGCAAATAGCAGATAGTTTCGGAGTAGAATGTTTTGACTGCTATACAGGATTTAAATGGATAGCTGCTGTAATGCGGGAGAACGAAGGTGTAAAAGAATATATCGGAGGAGGAGAAGAAAGCTATGGTTTTCTGCCCGAGACTTTTGTTCGTGATAAAGATGCTGTTTCGTCTTGTGCATTGATGGCTGAAATTGCTGCATGGGCAAAGGATAATGGTAAATCAATGTTTGAACTCATTCAGGACATTTATCTTGAATTCGGATTTGGCAAAGAAAAGGGAATTTCAGTAGTTCGGAAAGGAAAGTCAGGCGCTGAAGAAATAGCACAAATTATGAAAGATTTTCGTGCTAATCCGCCAAAAGAACTTGCAGGATCACCGGTGAAAATAATCAAAGATTACGAATCGCTCACAATGACCAATGTTGCATCGGGTGAAATATCTAAATTGGATATGCCAGCCAAATCAAATGTTTTACAGTATTTCACCGAAGATGGCACGAAAATTTCTGTTCGTCCTTCAGGTACAGAACCGAAGATAAAATTTTATATCGAAGTACGGGGCGAAATGAAATCCCGTGCCGATTATGATGCAGCAAATGAAGCCGCAAACAAAAAAGTAGAAGCAGCGCGTGCATCGCTTGGAGTTTAATAGTAAAAACAACAAAAAAGGGAAGTCTCGTCAGGCTTCCCTTTTTGTTAAATTATTTTGCGAAGTTAATTTTTATGAAGTAATAATTCCGAAGAAAATGTTTATACACATCACGGTACATTTTAGTTAAATTTCTCAACATGAATTTGTCCTACTTCTTTACGTGTATGTTCTTTGAAGCCTTCTTTTTCAAGTTCTTCTATCATACCGGTAACCATGCGCGGATTTCCGCATAAGAAAATATGGGTATTTTCCGGTGTTGGTTTAAAACCCCATAGTTTTTCTATTGCGCCTTCCTGCCAAATTTCATGAATGAATTGTGTGCGACCCGGCCAAGGTACGTATTCTCTTTCAGGGAATGTAATGGTAGGAATATATTTAAATTTTGGAGATAAAACCTGCAATAGATTAAGTTCCGAAGAGTATCCAAGATCCCATGAGTTTGATGCTCCGTGAATTACAACGATGTTTCCTTTGCGGTGCAAAGCGTCAGTTCTCAACATACTCATATATGGAGCAACGCCTGTACCTGTGCCAATCAGAATTATGTTCTGGTTTTCTTCAATCTGATCAAGTGTGAACATACCCACAAATTTACCGCCCAACCAGATTTTATCACCAATGTTCAAATTGAAAAGGCGAGGAGTAAGTGCACCTGAATGCACAAGTGTAATATAAAATTCTACATAATCTTTCGATAAATTAGATGAAGCTACTGAGTATGCTCTTTTAATAAGTTTATCAGGATCGGGCTCTACCGGTTCTTCCGTAGCTTCGGCACATTTGCTTGCTGTAGGTGGTAAACCAATAGCAACAAACTGTCCGGGTTTAAAATCAGGTAATTCCCAACCAAGTGGTGCAATTCTGAAAACCTTCATTATTGGTGAAACCTGTACTACCTGCTGAACTATCGCATTTAATTCTTCCATAAATATATATTTTTAATTTGTTTTATAATTCATATTTGTAATGAATTTAAAATTACAATATTAGTGATGTTGAAATGAATTTTTTATGATGCAAAGATACAAAATGTTCATCACTCAAAAAATACAAAAATGGTTGAAATTTTACAATTTATAAGGAATCTGAGTCGATATTGATATTTGTTGTTTCGATATAGATAATTTTTATGCTGAAATTGAAATGTATTAAACTGTGAATTATGTTTTTTTTAGAAAGATTTAAGGAAAAACAAATTATCATTTTCTGAAAACGGTTTAAAAAAGTAATTTTGCAAATAAATAAGCAACAGAAATCTCAAAAAAATTGAATATAAATCTGTTTCTTTTTTCAATTTTTTATTTAGCATTTTTAATGATAGTTTGTATTGCCGAAAAACCAAGTGTTGCGCATGACATTGCTGCTGTATTAGGAGCAAACGTACGAAAAGATGGTTATATCGAGGGTAATGGTTATCAGGTAACCTGGACTTTCGGGCATTTGTGCGGATTACTCGAACCACACGAATATACACCAGACTGGAAGGCATGGGCTATCAGCAGGTTGCCCATGATACCTTCTCGCTTTGGTATTAAGGTTATGAACGACAGTGGAGTGCAAAAACAATTTAAAGTTATCGAAACGCTTGTTGCCAATGCTGACGAAGTGGTAAACTGTGGTGATGCAGGTCAGGAGGGAGAGTTAATTCAACGATGGGTTCTTCAAAAAGCAATGTGTAAATGCACTGTGAAGCGCCTATGGATTTCTTCACTAACCGAAGATGCAATACGCGAAGGTTTCAAAAATCTTAAAAGTCAGGATGAATACCAAAACCTTTACGAAGCCGGACTTTCCCGAGCAATAGGCGATTGGTTATTAGGCATGAATGCGACACGGCTTTATACAATTAAATTCGGACAAAATAAAAATGTGCTTTCAATTGGGCGTGTACAAACTCCCACATTGGCATTAATTGTAAAACGTCAGGAGGGAATTGATAATTTTAAGCCTGAACCTTATTGGGAGTTGAAAACTATTTACAGGAACACGACTTTTTCAGTTACTAAAGGACGATTTTCTACCGTAGAAGAAGGTACAGAACTGCTTGAAAAAGTAAAAACATCATTATTTTCAGTAACTGAAATTAATACAAAAAAAGGAACTGAATCGGCGCCACGGCTTTTTGATCTTACATCTTTACAGGTAGAATGTAACCGGAAATTTGCTTTTTCTGCCGATGAAACACTGAAACTAATTCAATCACTCTATGAGAAAAAAGTCACTACATATCCGCGTGTTGATACTACTTTTTTGAGTGATGATATTTATCCCAAAGTTCCGGGAATACTGAAAGGATTAAAGGATTACGAACAACTTATTAAACCGTTGCTCGAGAATAAGTTAGCTAAAAGCAAAAAGGTTTTTGATAACTCAAAAGTTACCGATCACCATGCAATAATTCCAACAGGCGTTCATCCGACTGGTTTGTCCGATAGCGAAAAAAAAGTTTTCGATTTGGT
>CAZDSY010000186.1:0-4258 GCA_964508285.1 uncultured Paludibacter sp. | reverse complement strand
TTCAGGCTTCGCCAACCCGAGAACAATGCCCCGAAAACCACTTGTGTTTTTTAATTATAGGTTTATTTCGGGTAGTAATAAAAAAACACAAAAGGTTTTCAAAATATGGGGACAGTTGTCAAGCTCCTTACAGCAGCTTGAAGGTTATTCAGCACTTCGTGCAATTCCTCATTTTCCCCACCGCCCATTAGTAGTTGCAGTCATTTCAGTCATTCGTTTATTATTTTATGCGCTTGCGGTCGGTGCATTCATTCCGGCTACATTGCGCTCCGGGAACTACGTTCGTTCCTCACTCCGAACCCCTACGCTACATTCTGCCTGCATTTAAGCATCCACCTCAGCACCCCACGGCATTAGTAGCTCCATTCTCTCACTCCATATATTACGTTCTTTCAGTCCCTACCCATGCCATTTTCCCACCCATTTCCAGCGGTTGCCTTCGTTCCTGCGGCGAGTAAGCCCCGAAAGAACTTAATGCAATGATTGTAGAAAATGAATTTATTATACAAATACGACGTTTTTATTGTCCTAAATGTTAACAGAAAAAAAGTACCTAAAAAACAAGGACTTTTTGAGTGAAAATAATTGCCGACAAAAAAAATGTTCACAAAGATAACAGCACTAAAATAAGTCTGTAAAGGTCAAGCCCTACGGGTTTTTGTCACAATCTCCACACCTCGTTTCACTTCGGGTAGTATTCTACCAAAAAACCTTGACAGCCTCACCGCTACATTTCATTCCGCTTTTTATTGCAGTAAGAGGGTGTTTACATTTTCTTTTTCCCTTTAGTGCTTTTTTGCGAAGAAAAAAATGAAGGGATTTTACCTCATTTATTCACCCTTTAATCGTTATCCTCATGTGTACCTTTATTTTGAAGTCTTATTATCAGAAAGAAGAAATCAGAAAACCTCATTTCTTTATCCTAAACAAAGGAAATAACAGCGGAAAGCCGCTTACAGTTCCATGTCCAAATTGCTTTGTAATTCAATTTCAATGTGAAGAAGAAAAAGAACAAATTTACTGGCTAATATATTGCTTATGGCAGTCAAAAGCTTTTTATCAGTTTTTGAGGGGTTCGGTTATTCCGTTTATAGTTCTTAGGGATATAAAATCATGCCTTTTGGGTGGGGTGGAAAAAGTGGCTAAAAATCCGGCTCAGTTTGAAAAAGCTGTGGCAGCTCTTCGTAGTCTGGAAGCTATAGAAAAGCAATGCCAGCAAAACCTGCTTTTAATTTCACAAACTAAGCGGATGTTATTTTATAAGTTTTTGTAGTTCAGTAGCAAGCATAAAAAAACCTCCCTTTTTGAGGGAGGCCATACTACTACAAAAGGTTACCACACCGGAAAGTAGTAGTTTTTTAGCGATTCTTTCGCCTGATAAAATTCTTCAAAGCCAACGAAACAATAAAACTGACAACAGCGCCTACAACGGCTAAAATAACTGTACGTACAAGGTCTTCTACGAATACATTGCTGAAAACTGACAGCAACATACCACCGCAAGTACCAGCATACACATTGCCATTTGTAGCAGTTTCAAGGAGTTTCATTTTGTTTCGCTGAATCGTTAGTATCAACGGCTGTTTGACTTACAGCGGTCATTACACCGCCTGCCAACACAACATAACCAGCAATGGATATCACCGCAGCAGGTAATGCGATCGGAGCTGCTAAAAGAGCTCCACCGGCAGCGGCTAATGCGATACCGATTGTACGTAAAGTTTTGAAGAACTTCGGCGTTGGAGCTTTAACCCGTTCAACTACGGTCATTTCATTCGGGTTGGTTGTGTTTAGATTTTCTTTTTCCATAAACGTTGAATTAAATTAAATTATAAATACTACCTCTCTAAGAATTGAAGCCCCTCCCAAACTGAATTTTCCTTTTTCCTTCTACCATTGGAGAAGGTGCCCAAAGGACGGATGAGGTCGGGAGGGGTGTTAGGGGTTAAATCACTTCAATAATAGCCAACACGTTGTAAGCATTGTTATTCAATGAATAATCGATATTGTTCACAGACTGAACAAAGTCAATTGATAACAAAAAAATCTTTGTACCTACAAGTTCCGGAATTTCAGCAGGTTTTACTGACAAAGCCTGTGCAACTCCGTTGGTAGCAATTCGAACAGGTTCTGAAACGGTGATTTCACTATCACCAGTCAAAAAGTCAATACTTGCAAAACCGCTACGGAATACAACATGGGTAGCTCCTTGTGGGAGACTGATGTCATTCTGTGGAGCAAGAGCTGCAATACTGATTTCACCGGTAGCTGCGTTCAGTTGATAGGGTTTATACAAAACAGCTCCAATAACTGCATTAATGTTGAAGTTGAAACCCTTCAATAATAATTTAGCTTCGGCTTTTGCCATGCCTTCGGCTGCACTTCGTTCACCTCTGGCATTTGCTTCATCCATGTTTTTAATCTGAGCCATGATTTGTGTCAGTCGAGAAGTCACGCGTCCATCCGACGCGTTTTGACCCAATACACGAACGGCATCGCGCAATAACTTTCCTGCTGAAGCTGCATTACCAAACTCAGCACCATTTTCCCGGGTACGGGCAAATCCAGGATCATTAGCGATTCGGGAAGCATCCACACCACCTTTTTCACGAGCAAGGTAACCGTCTTTCGACTTGTAGAATGAAATTCCACCAATGGTTCCCCGCAATTTGAGAATACTTTTTTGTTGTGCCATAATACTATGTTTTTAAAATTATACGGACAAAAGTATATTCACAAATATCATTTTGTAGCACAGGTACTTCCGCCTTTGTCAATCCTTTCCGTTTTTTCCTATACTGACACATTTGAGTATACATAAAATTTGTACTTTTGCATAAAATAGTAAGAGAAATGGAAGTGAAACGTATTTGTATCTATCCGAAAGATATCCAGCGTATCACCGGAAAGAGTGAACGTTACGGAAGATTGTTGCTTGCTAAGATAAAAGAACGCAACGAAAAAGAAGAACACCAATTCGTGACTGTTGATGAATTCTGCCGATACACCGGATTAAAAATTGAACAGGTTGTCCCGTTTATTGTGGGTTAGTGTTTGATGTATGGATGAAGTATGGATAAAGCATACCAACGCCCTACATAATGTATAAAAAAAAGCCGTATTGGTGCAAACAATACAGCTTTCATTAAATTTCGGATAAAACTTACTTTCTTACCTTTTACGACAATGTTCAAATGTCTCCCTAACTTGAGGTCACAATTTGTGACCTCAAGTTGGATGCTTACCTTTTTGTTTCTTGAATGTATCCGATAGGATTCCTTGGTTTATTTTCCAATTCTTTATGGCTCGCCAGTTCAGTTAACGCCTGATAAATGTCATTAAATTGCATATTGGTTTCCACCATAAACTCTTCTATCTTACGGTTTAGTTCCACATAACCTAAAGCATATTGACGCAGTATAACAAATGCCCGGATAATTTGGACATTCACCTCAATAGCTCTCTCGCTTCGTAACACGCTCGAAAGCATGGCAACACCTTGCTCAGTGAACACAGTAGGATTAATATAGCTATGTTTAAGGCTTTCGGGAAACTGGTCACAATTTGTGACCAGTTCATTCCATTCTTGTTTTGTCATCTCAAACATAAAGTCGGGAGGGAAGCGATTAATATTTCGCTTTACGGCTTGCTTCAGTACTTTTGTTTTTACTTCATACATTTCGGCCAGATCAAAGTCCAACATAACACGCAGTCCTCTGACCTCAAAAATTTTGTTTTGGATAAGTTGTAGTTCCATAATGATTGTTGATTTATAATTGAAAGGAGCTTTCCATTTCCTTTAGTTTCCCAGAAAGAACGCCCATATCATGACCTATTTTATTATCTGTTATCCGGGCATAAATCTGAGTAGTTTTGATATTCGTATGTCCCAGCATTTTCGATACTGTCTCAATGGGTACACCTTGAGACAGTGTTATTGTGGTGGCGAAGGTATGTCTGGCCAAATGGAAAGTCAGATTTTTTTGGATTTCGCACAAGTCGCCGATTTCTTTTAAATAGGCATTCATTTTTTGATTACTTGAAATTGGCAGGATTTTCCCTTCAGGAAGTTTTCCTTTATATTTCGCTAATATCATTTTGGGGACTTCTAGCAGAGGAATATTTGAGTTTACATCTGTTTTCTGTCGTTTGGTCATAATCCAGAGATTTCCATCAAAAGAAGTGCGGATATTGCTTTCTTTTAGGTTATACACGTCAATATATGCCAGTCCGGTGAAGCAGGAAAATACAAAAATAT
>CAZDSY010000185.1:0-4296 GCA_964508285.1 uncultured Paludibacter sp. | reverse complement strand
ATGGCATCAATGGCATCGAGCACATCAGCACGTACCATACTTATTTCGTCAATTACAAGTAGTTCAAGTTCCTGCAAAACTTTACGCCTGAATCGCTGCATTTTTTGTTTTTCAATCAAATCTTTTCTGCCTTCGACTGTCGGAATAAACGGAGTAAAAGGCAACTGAAAAAATGAATGCATAGTCGTACCGCCGGCATTTATGGCAGCAACTCCTGTGGGTGCAACGATTGCCATTTGCTTACGTGTTTCTTTTTGCAGGTTACGCAGAAATGTTGTTTTACCTGTACCTGCTTTTCCGGTAAGAAAAAAGTTTTGTCCGGTCGAAAGTGCAAATTCCTTTGCCAATTCATATCCGGTAGATAATTTATTCATACGCTAAAGTGCTTTTCAATAATTAGTTATGATAATTTTAATATTGATTGTTTAAAATCTGACAAATACAAAAATATTAAAATTAATTGATTGTTTCAATGGATAGTGTTTGTTTTTATGAAAATTCTCACATTCAGAACGAAAATTTTTCTTATTCTTTAAAAATTCGTTCATTATTTAGAAAAAAAGCCTGATGAAGAATCTTTCCATCAGGCTTATAAAAATCAGATACGTGAGTTTTTAGTTTATATAAAAAACTTCGAATAAAAATTATCAGGATAACATACTTAATAAAATACCCGCTGCAACCGCCGAACCAATAACACCGGCAACGTTGGGTGCCATAGCATGCATCAGCAAGTGATTCGTTTTATCGTAATGAAGTCCTACTTCCTGCGATACACGTGCAGAGTCGGGTACAGCAGAAACACCAGCCGAACCAATCAACGGATTAATTTTATTGTTTCCTTTCAAGAACAAGTTCATTGCTTTAGCGAATAAAACACCCGAAGCAGTTGCCACCATAAATGAAGCTGCACCAAGTCCAAAAATCAACACAGACTTAGTTGTCAAAAATTTATCAGCTTGCGTGGAAGCTCCTACAGTTAATCCAAGTAAAATAGTAATGGTATTGATTAATGCAAAGCGTGCAGTTTCGGCAAGGCGCTCCGTTACACCCGATTCTTTCAATAAATTACCAAAAAACAACATACCGAGCAGCGGCATAGCGCTGGGTGAAATGAATGTTGTCATAAGTAAACCGATTATCGGAAACATTATTTTTTCAAGCCTTGTAACCTGACGCGGAGGTTTCATACGGATTACTCTTTCTTTATCAGTGGTTAGCAGTTTCATAATAGGTGGCTGAATTACAGGTACTAAAGCCATATATGAATATGCTGCCACTGCAATTGCACCCATTAGCTCGGGAGCAAGTTTCGAAGATAAGAATATGGCAGTCGGTCCATCAGCTCCACCAATAATTCCAATTGCACCGGATTGAACTGGAGTAAATCCTAAAGCATAAGCACCTATAAAAGTGGCAAAAATACCAACTTGTGCTGCAGCTCCAAGTAACATCAATTTCGGGTTCGAAATTAAGGATGAAAAATCAGTCATAGCTCCTATGCCCAAAAAGATTAAAGGAGGATACCAACCTGAAATAACACCACTATATAGAATATTCAACACCGAACCCTGTTCGTAAATCCCGATTTTATAACCCGCTGTAAAAGGCACATTTCCAACAAGAATCCCAAATCCGATAGGTACTAATAAAAGTGGTTCCCATTTTTTTGCAATACCAAGATAAATAAATATCAGTCCGATAAAAATCATTATCAGATATTTAAATTCAAAATTTGCAAAACTTGTATTAGCCCAGAATTTTCGCAGACTTTCGGTTATCAACGAAGTTGATGCTACATCCGAAGCAAATGTTTGAATCGGGAAAAAGAATACAAGCATCAATAATAATAAGCCTACTTTTGTTTTTAGTTTATTCATAATCAGCCTATTTTATTCTATTTCAAACAAAACTTCGTCCTGTAATACGGCTTTGCCTGTAGTAGTACGAACCTTAACAATTTTCCCGTTTTTTTCTGCAAGAATATTATTTTCCATTTTCATGGATTCCATTATTAAAAGCACATCTCCTTCTTTAAAAGCATCACCTTCGTTTACCAAAATTTTCAGGATATTTCCGGGTAGAGGAGATTTAATGGTTTTTGAACTTGGTTTTACTCCACTTGATACAGGAGTCAACGTCTCTACAACTCGTTTATCGCCTTGTTTTGTTTGGGCTTCTTTACGAACAAGTATAGGAGTTTTTGTGGTTTTTATTTCCTGTTTAATTTTTACCGAATAAGGTGTGCCATTTACTTCTATTTCGGCTATATCACCTTCCAACGATTTTATATGTACGTTGTAGTCGGTTCCGTTTATGTTAAAATCGAATTTTTTCATTATCTGTTTATATTATTTAATCCGTAAATTTTTGAGTTCCATGGAGAATAACGTCTTTCGATACGTTTGATGGTGATAATGTTACTTTCATTATCATGTGTATCGTTAAAAAACAAATGTAAAGCCATGGAAATTGCCGCAACTTCATTTGCAACTATTTCTTCCTTAATTTCCTCAGGTTTTTTACCGGCCTGAACTTGCTTTTTTTTCGATGTTCGAATTGTATAGGATTGTATTGCTTCGAAAAAAAGAACAAGAATTGCAAGCGCAGTAAAAACCACTAAAATACCCACCGCTGAACCTATAAGCAGTTCGCCCCAGTTGTTAATATTTAATATTAGCATAATTATAAAGGTATATTACAGTGTTTGCGTAACGGATTGACCACTTTTTTTGTCTGCAATGTTTGGAAAGCACGAATTACACGGAAACGGGTATTACGTGGTTCAATAACATCATCAATGTAACCATAAGCAGCTGCCTGATAAGGATTTGCAAATTTATCATTGTATTCGGCAACTTTATCAGCAATATATTTTGCTTTTTCTTCAGAGTCTTCAATTTTGCTGATAGCTCTTCCTTCGAGCACTTCAATAGCGCCGGCAGCTCCCATTACTGCAATTTCGGCGGTTGGCCATGCATAATTAAAATCGCCGCGTAATTGTTTACAGCTCATCACATCGTGTGCTCCGCCATACGATTTGCGAAGTGTAACGGTTACTTTGGGCACAGTGGCTTCACCATAAGCAAACATAAGTTTTGCTCCATGAATTATGATGCCTGAATACTCTTGACCTGAACCCGGCAAAAAGCCCGGAACATCGACAAGGGTAAGAATAGGAATGTTGAAAGCATCGCAAAAACGAACAAAACGAGCTGCTTTACGGGAAGAATCGCAATCGAGTACACCGGCAAGGAAGTTGGGCTGATTGGCAATAATTCCGGTTGAAGCTCCATTGAAACGAGCAAAACCTACTATTATGTTTCTTGCATAATTGCGGTGTACTTCCAAAAACTCACCATTATCAACAATTGCATGAATTACATCTTTCATGTCGTAAGGTTGATTCGGATTATCGGGTACGATAGAGTTCAGTGAATCTTCGAGGCGGTCAATCGGATCGAAATTTTCTACCAATGGTGGTTCTTCCAGGTTGTTTTGCGGAATGTATGAAAGAAGTTTGCGAATGAGCATTACACCTTCTTCTTCATTTTCAACTTTAAAATGAGAAACGCCCGATTTTCCGGCATGAACATCTGCACCTCCTAGATCGTCCACCGAAATATCTTCACCGGTAACCGACTTAACTACTTTTGGTCCTGTAACAAACATGTAAGAGTTTTGCTCTGTCATCAATACAAAGTCGGTGAGGGCAGGGGAGTACACTGCACCGCCGGCGCAGGGACCAAAAATAGCTGAGATTTGTGGTATCACACCCGATGCGAGAATGTTACGTTCAAAAATTTCGGCATAACCTGCCAATGAAGTTACACCTTCCTGAATACGTGCACCTCCTGAGTCGTTAATTCCAATCACAGGACATCCGTTTTTCATGGCCATATCCATGATTTTGCAGATTTTCAGTGCCATAGTTTCCGACAAAGAACCTCCAAATACAGTGAAATCCTGTGCAAAAACATACACAGTACGTCCGTCAATTGTACCATGTCCGGTAATTACTCCATCGCCGAGATACTTTTCATTTTCCAGACCAAAATTGTAACAACGGTGTGTTACAAACATGTCTAACTCTTCGAAACTGCCATCGTCCAAAAGCATAGCAATGCGTTCGTGGGCAGTAAATTTTCCTTTTGCATGTTGCGATACAATACGCTTTTCTCCTCCACCGAGTTTTGCTTTAACGCGCAAATCGATGAGGTTCTTTACTTTTTCCTGGTTTTTCATTATTTATAAATATTTATTAATCCGGCAACTTCCACAGCAGGATCACGTGCC
>CAZDSY010000184.1:0-4386 GCA_964508285.1 uncultured Paludibacter sp. | reverse complement strand
TCGAGTATATAAAGTACATTCACCAACTGAGAGCCTATTTGTGTTGCAAGCCTTATACGCTGACTTTCGCCTCCCGAAAGTGACTGAGAACTTCGATTGAGCGAAATATAACTCAAACCTACATCGAGCAGAAATTGTAAACGCGAACGAATTTCTTTCAGAATTTCAGTCGCAATAAGTGTTTGCTTTTCGCTTAAATGCTTTTCGGCTTCTTTAAACCATTCAACCAATTCCGAAATGTCCATTTGAGCCAGTTCGGCTATGTTCTTATCGTGAAACCTGAAATGGAGCGATTCTTTTCGCAATCGCTGACCATTGCATGTGGGACATTTTATTTCTTTCGAGAACTGATTTGCCCATTTTTGTTCCGTTGCCGATGCAGAGTTTTCCTGTTGCATTTTGATGTATTTGAGAATTCCATCGTAACTCAGAAAATAGTTTGAGTTGCCCAGCGACTGATTTTTTATATTCAGTCGTTCTTCGGTGCCGTTCATTATCTCATCAATAGCCTCGCCCGGAACATCCTGGAGCGGAGTTTTCAGCGTACAATCGTATTTTTCCAGAATAGCTTCAATCTGCCAGAATATGGTAGAATTCTTGTGTTTCCCGAGTGGTTTTATTCCCCCATTGTAGATATTCATTGTCCGATCCGGAATAATTTTTTCCATGTCAATCTGGTTTACATAGCCTAAACCTTTGCAGTGCGGACAAGCTCCATGCGGAGAATTGAACGAGAAATGATGGGGCGAAGGTTCGTCGTACGAAATGCCAGAGGTCGGACACATAAGCGATTTGCTGAAATAACGCACTTCTTCCGTAGCTCCATCGAGCAGCATGATGATTCCGTTGCCCTGCTGCATGGCTTTTTCGAGCGATTGTTTCAGGCGTTGACGGTCTTTAGTACTTACAAGTAGTTTATCAATCACAATTTCGATATCGTGAATTTTGTAGCGGTCCACTTTCAGTCCGTGTGTTATTTCCTTTAATTCTCCATCGATACGCACCCACACGAAACCTTTGCGGCGAATTTGTTCGAACAATTCACGGTAATGACCTTTACGCCCTCGTACTACCGGAGCAAGCAAATAGGTTTTTTTCCCTTCGTAATTCTGAAAAATTAAATCAATTATCTGTTCTTCGGTGTATTTCACCATTTTTTCGCCGGTGAGGTAGGAGTAAGCCTCACCTGCACGCGCATAAAGCAAGCGCAGAAAATCGTAAATTTCGGTAGTGGTACCCACGGTTGAGCGGGGATTTTTGTTGGTCGTTTTCTGCTCGATGGAAATCACCGGGCTGAGTCCTGTGATTTTATCCACATCGGGGCGTCCCATATTGCCCAGAAAAGTGCGTGCATAAGCCGAAAATGTTTCGATATAACGGCGTTGCCCTTCGGCAAAAATTGTATCGAAAGCAAGTGAAGATTTTCCGCTCCCACTCAGTCCGGTAATAACTGTTAGTGCATTGCGTGGAATATTTACATCGATATTTTTCAGGTTGTGTACCCGTGCACCCGTAACTTCAACCTGCTGACTGTCATCAACTGTGGAAATGAATTCTGTATCTGTTTTCAATGGAAACTTACTTGAGTTTTATTAGCTAAATAGCTAAATATAAATGATTTAATAAATTATTCGATAATAAAAATGTTCGCGAAAAATGAACCTGCAAAGATAAACATTAAAATACTGATAAGCAAGATAAATTGTGAGTGAGTTTTGAACTTAAGGTTCGATTTTTTACCTGTCGAAAAAATTTATACTTTATCAATATGAAAATGATTTCATAAAAAAAATGGTCAGGCTCAGATTTATTTTTATCAGATAAGTTTTTAACTGAATGCTAAAAAATAATGTTTAGGTTTTATTCCTCTTAAGTTTTGGTAATTAAAATTTTATCGATACGTTGTCCGCCCTTGTCAATTATTTCAAGTTGATACAAGTCGATATTTAACTTGTCGCCAATATCAGGTAAATATTTAAACTTATGTATGAAAAAACCGGCAATGGTTACAAAGCTTCCATCAATTTCTTCTTCCATTTCAATATCGAAATAATGAAGAAACTCCGAAAACGAATACTGACCGTCGATAAACCGGCTGTTTTCATCGCGTGGTGTAATCTGATATTCATATTGGTTATTTTCGGTTACATCACCAATAAGTGCATCTACCACATCGTCTAAGGTTACAATTCCTTTTGTTGAGCCATATTCATCCACTACAATCGCGTAATGCATTCAGAAGGGTGGGATTGAGAAAATTCCACCCGCGTGTGCGTCTTTTTGCTCATTTATGCGAGTTACATCCGACAGTACGGGGCGTGGGTGCGACTTTTTGCTCATTTAATTAGCATATTCGATTGGACAGAGTAAATTCTGTCAGTTTGTACCTGTGAAATTGTCAGTTTTTATTAAATACAGAGATTTTCATTGAAAATTACTAAAATATTACTGAAATTTAAACAAAATTAATTGATGATATAGTTTTTGATAAAGGAAATAAAATTCAAAAAATATTGAAAGATAATAACACATATAAGAGCAAAATCCATTCTCGTGAAGAAATAAGAAAAGCATCCCTGGAATTTTTCAAGGGTGATGAAATAGCTGCAACCGCTTGGAAAACCAAATACGGGATAGGTGAAATTGAGAATCATGAACCAAAAGGATACGGTCATATTGCTTATTATTTACTTTTAAATGAGTTTGATCTCAGAGGTATAACTGACAGCGATTTACGTTGCGTACTGGTATATCTCAATAAAGTCTTAAAAGCATCGATAAAAGCAATACTTCGCGACTTAGCTTTATACCTTTCAAAATTTGTCAATAATCAATACGCTCATTTAAATAAAGCATTT
The DNA here is from genome assembly GCA_964508285.1 of uncultured Paludibacter sp. Classification (GTDB taxonomy): domain Bacteria; phylum Bacteroidota; class Bacteroidia; order Bacteroidales; family Paludibacteraceae; genus Paludibacter. The sequence goes on along the minus strand of CAZDSY010000184.1, from coordinate 1,528 downwards.
AAGCATTTCTTTTCTATATTTTTCGGACTTTGCTGCAGCAGTCCGGGTTATATTTATGATGCCTTTAGCACCACCTCTTCGCATCCCTGTCCCTCAGCATTATAATTCTTGCATTTACCGGCCATTTTAAGGTTTGGTAATTCTTTACCTAATTATTTTTTAATTAAACAACATTTCTTTATACCTGTATATATTAGTGTATTAAGCAGCATGGCTTATCATGAAATATTGACAGGGTAGGGAATAAAATATTAAATTCATAATGAAAGCAAAATTTAAAATATCAAAAATATCAAGACTAAGCAATGAATCAATTGCGATACTTTCGTATCGTATACTCGATTCAGAAAAAAAACAGGAAATGAACAGGCGCTGAACGGAAAACAATTCCTTGTTCATTCAGAACTCAGTAAGCAGTTTCAGAAGGCTGTAGAGCCGCAAAACAAACAAGAAGTAACGGAGGCTATTGACAAGCGTTTTAACGAGCGCAGGGAGTTATTCAAAGCCATGTATCTGTATGTGAAAAGTTTGCTCAGTTGGGAGGATGAAGAAACAGCAGAAGCAGCCAAACAGGTTTTTGCAGCCCTTAATATGTACGGACAGTATTTCAGCAATCTTAAAATTGCGGAACAATCACTGCGCTATATTCGTATTATCGAAGCGCTTAAAAAACCCGAACTGGAAGCTGCTCTGACAAAAATTCAGCTTACTTCAAAAGTGGAAACGCTGGACACAATTCAGCGCGCATACGAAGATGTGTATATGGGACGGAGAAACAGTCGTTTGGGCTTTGTTTCGGCAAGCGCCATGCGCAGGGAACTGAACAATGCCATAGTACAGCATGTGGAAGAACTGAACTGGATGGCTACTCAAACCGATAGCGAAGAACTTATAACGCTTTGTGAAACGGTGGATGCACGTATTCGTGAAGTAAATGTTAATGTTATTCATACAAAAACTACAGAAGAAACCACTACTGATGTTGCATCTGCTCCGGTAGAGTAACGCATGGCATTCAGCTGTTTTAATTACAAAAATATATAATTATATTTTTTTTCAGTCCCGGGAACGAGCTTCCATGGGACTTTTATTATTCTTTACTCTCAATATACGATGCAATTGACCTGTTTTGTAACTTGTGTATTGCTTTCCGTGTACACTTTTTTTATAGTATTAAAATATTGTCTTTTGTAAATAGCGCTTGATCAATTAATTAAATTTATCCTTGTAATAGACCTTCAGAATTCTTTAATCCTACGGGATAAGAAAGGATTGTTATTCTTTGTTAACTAAAAAAACATTATTAACTTTACGGCAATATTATGCCGAATATAAACGAAAGTGTGGCAGTTTGAGGGAGATATCGGTGAAAAATATTCTGACAGTAGTACATATGGCATTATTAAAAGAGCATTAAAAGAAGCAAAAATATACAAGAAAATCACTGTTCATGGTTTATGGCATAGTTTTGCGACACATTTATTAGAAGCCGGAACAGATCTGCGTTATATTCAGGAGTTATTGGGAC
>CAZDSY010000183.1:0-4398 GCA_964508285.1 uncultured Paludibacter sp. | reverse complement strand
GCACAAGTTGTGGGCGATTATGGTTCAAAAGCTACCGGTAACTAAGGAACAACAGGCGAGAACTGGGTAGTTTGTGTTACTGAAGGCACTTGGAATGGAGCTACAGATGCACCTAATGCTCCAGCAAGTTCAAACAATGTATGGATACGAAACGGACATGTGATAACAGTAGAAGCTACAGGAAAAACATGTAATAATCTTACTGTTGAAAGTGGAGCTACCGTAATATATACAAGTGCTTACATAACTGCCGCATCAGGATCAGTTCTTTCTTTATTGGCAAATTCTTATTGGAAACAAGCTGGTAGTTCAAGTGCTATGCCATGTACTACAAAATCATTTGATGCTACAAGTACTGTAGAATTTAATGGTTCACAAACAGGTCTCTCAGTTTATTCTTATGGAAATTTAACATGGAATTCAAGCAATACCTGTGGAATAGCACAAGGAAATAATCTTACAGTTAATGGTAATTTAACATTAAAGAAAAATATGCGTGGTAACTCAAGTACTTCCGGAACAAATACACACACTATTGCAGGTAATGTTATTGTTGATGGTTCCGCTGTTTATTGGACTGGCGTAAACAACACTGCTCCAACAACTGGTAATGCTATATGGACAGTAGGTGGAAATGTAACTTTATTGAATGCTGCAAGATTAGTGCTTTTTGAAAGTGCAGGACCTCATTCAGGTGTTGCCACTTTCAATATTAATGGAAATCTTGAAATTGGAACTACTACAAATACCATAGTGCAGCTGCGTTCAAGTTCTACTGCAAACGCAAGTTCAGGCGTAGGGACAATTAATGTAAAAGGTAATATTATTAATAATGGAGGAATTCAAACAACTTCCGGAGCAACAGGTGGATCCTCATTAACAATAAATTTAAATGGTTTAAATGCTCAAAACTGGACAGGGGCATTTCCGGTTAATTTTCCGTCAGGTCAATCTTGTAATATAAATATCAATAATCCAGCCGGATTAATTTTGAATTCTGCAGCAACTATCAACACAAATGTAAACTTACAATTCACTAATGGTTTATTAAAATTAGGAGATAATAACTTGTCTGTCGGTACAGGTTTATTAACCGGCACTAATTCCACCAACTACATTGTTACCGATGGTGCCGGCACTTTAACCATGCCGGCTCCTGCCGGAGTTGCTACGCTTTTCCCTGTGGGAACTTCTGCTACAAGCTACGACCCAGTAAGCATAAAACCCACTACAACATCAAACGTTTCGGTTAAAGTGGGAACTACACTATCAGGGCTAGCCGTAAACTGTACGTTAAACGAAAAAGAATGGGATATAACTCCGGTTACACCATCTGAAACAGAATTGACATTTACTCCATCAGCGGTTACTGCTGTTGGTATCGACCCAATTATTGGTCATTTCGAAAGTGGTGCATACAAATATAAAAAAGCTACGCAAGTTGGTAATTCTTACTCAGGTACATTTAACACTTTTTCGCCTTTTGTTACCGGAGCTTCCAATGTAATTTCAGCAACTGAAATCAAGAACAATGCTTTATATGTATCTGTCAACAATGGAAAGGCATATTTGAACGGAACAAACGAAGGTCAGTTAATTTATGTGTATGGCACAAATGGTCAGTTAATTAAAAACCTTGAAGCAACGGGCAACTTAACATCTTTACAACTTAATAAAGGAATTTATGTTGTTAAAGTAAATAAGGAAGTAATGAAAGTAGTACTGTAAAAACCAGAATATTATCCCAAAAAACTAAAAGAGACTGCCTCAAAAAAGACAGCCTCTTTTTTTGTATATTTTAATTTAATCTTTAAAAGCCACTGAAAACTGTGTTTAACCTGATAGGACGTGTTAAGTGTTTATGTGAACTTAATGTTACGGCATTCATAAGGTTTTGCTGTTTTACTTCGGCTATCGTACTTGAACTATTATAAGTAACCGAAACCGGAACAAGCAAAAGATTCAATGTATCGGGTAATATTGCTTGATTGAGAGTGGAATTACGGAATTCAGTTGTTAACAAAGTAGCCAGATTGAAACTGTAATAATAATCGTATGAATTGGTTGTAGAGTTAGTTTCTGAACCAAATGTACCAATTATAGCACAACTGTCCGATGGTAACTCACGTTTCGAAAAAAATCGGTTAAACGCAGACTCTTTAATAATCATAAGATTTTTAACCAGTTTGTGATCAATAGTGTCTACCGCTAAATCTTCGACATAAAACCTCACCTGAGCTCTGTTAATATAAAGTTTTTGTCCACCGGTATTCATTTTAGTCTGAATAAATTTTAGTGGAATTTTAACACGGGTATAAACATTTGCAGGCGAAGATACAAAAGTAACTTCTTCACGGCTTTGCATTTGGGTTTTTATTGCTTCTTTTTCCGGATGAAAAATTCTGTTTACCTGTCGAACTTCAGTGTTTGCCGGAAAAGTAACATAAGTATTAACAGTCGTAGAGTCGGCATCTCCTGTATTGGCATATTTGTAGTGAAAGAAGTATTTCAAATCAATCTGGTTGATATATAGCATAGATGCTGACCCAAAATCAGTAGTAATATATAATCCTTTAAAGAAATTAAGGAACTCACTGTTATTGGTAAATTTTTTTGTGAGGATGGTTGAAAATCTTTTTACAAAATCATCATTCAGTTTAAAGATAACTTTTGAAGAGTCGTTACGTAGAACTACAGCATCCCGAGCTGTAAAAATTCTCTTTCGAAGCAGCAAGCTTAAATCAGTGTAATCCTCCACTTTGATATCTGAACGGTATGGTTTTGTGTATTCAAATGTTGCTTTATTCATTTCGTAAATACTGACTTCCATAGGAGAATATTTATCGCCAAACCATGTACTGTAATAAATCAAAACATGGGCAGAGTCAGCAACAGCACCTTTTGGAAAACTAAAATTCAGCGGGGGTTGTACCTGAGCTAAAATATCGGCATGTGTAGTCCCGAATTTTTTATCGTAGTAGGTACCCAATAAAAATGAGTCAGGACGAGAAGTAAAACTGTCGATGAAATAATTTTCTGAAACAGGATAGAAAGTCTCTGCATAAACTGAAATTCTATCGGAGGTTGGTTGAATTGAAGTACCTAAATCAGTTAAATCCCCGGTACAGGATAATAAAAATACCGACAATAACAGTGTCGGAATAGAATGAATAAATTTCATTTTTCTTAATTAATTAATGATTTTGCAAGGCGTGTAATCAGATACTTTCATAAAATGCCAGATAATCATCGGCATAATCCTCGGTTTGTTTGTAAGGAAGAAATTTAATTTTCTTTTCCTGAACATATTCAATTATTTCATTATTAATTACAGGTGCCGATTGAATTACTCCATCAGAAAAATCGATGGCAAGTTTAGTAAGCGCATTGAAGTCGATAATTTTATCTTTTACCTGATTTACATGTTTTTTTTCAATCCCTTCGAGAATTAGTTTTTCAGTAAAAAGTGGTCGGAAAGGTTTCTTAAATACATCGTTAAAAACAGAATAAACTACTTTGGAGTTTTTGAAAAAAGGATCCTGATTATATGCTTTTTTAATGTAAAGAGGAGCTAAAGCAGTCATCCAACCCAAACAATGGATTACATCTGGAGTCCAACGTAATTTTTTTACTGTTTCCATCACACCGCGCACGAAAAAAATTGTACGTTCATCGTTATCATCAAATTCTTCTTCGTTTACGTCCCGCACTGTGTTTTTTCGGTGAAAATAATCTTCATTATCAATAAAATAAACCTGCATACGGGCAGCCTGAATTGATGCCACTTTTATGATAAGGGGATGGTCAGTATCATCAATAATAAGGTTCATACCTGATAGACGAATAACTTCGTGCAATTGGTTGCGACGCTCGTTAACTGCGCCAAATCGTGGCATAAAAGTGCGGGTTTCTTTTCCTCTGTCCTGTACTGCCTGGGGCAAATATCTGCCCATGTTTGCAATTTCTGATTCCGGTAAGTAAGGGTAAATTTCCTGTGATATATACAGTACTTTGTTAACTTTTTTTGAACGCATTTGGTGTAATGCTTAACTTGTTATGAATTGTTATGCAAAGATATATAAAAAAAATGGGATATACGCAAGTGGTTTATCTGAAATGTTAATCAATCCATAGCATACCTATGAAATTGTTATTTCTTTTTACTTACTATATTTTTATTATTTATCAATCTGTCACATGTTTAGCTCAATTATTTTGATTCTTTTGTTCTTGTTTTGTTATGGAAGTTTAACCTTACCCCATTTTGGTAATTATCGAGTTCTGTGCACTTAGATTATTGAATTATACCTGAATACTAATAGTCTTTCTCAAGAGCAAACCTAAAATCATTTGAATCACAAAAGTTTTTTGTAATTTTGCCCCGCTTTTATCTATATA
>CAZDSY010000182.1:0-4404 GCA_964508285.1 uncultured Paludibacter sp. | reverse complement strand
GAAAACGACCAACCATACGATGCGGAACCTGTCCATTTTCCGGAGTTTTTCCGCAACATAAATTCAGCGCCATAAGCATTTCCAAGTCCGTTATTTTCAATTTTATTTTCGATGCCGGTAATGCCTATCATGTTTTCGTAACCTTCTTTCAGTGTAACTAAGTTCGACATTTCTTTATAATACACATTGGTCTCGGCGCTGAATTTTCCTTGTGCGAAATTTCCGTTCCACGATGCAGCATATTGGTTTGATATTTCGGGTGGTAAAACTGAAGTAGCAGGCAACCATACTTCACGCTTTAAAAGTTCCGATTGCGCAAAAACCAAATGCGAACTTTGGCTTACCCGCATATAATTCAGGTTTAAACTTTGGTTACTATTCAGTTTGTACGACAGATTTATACGCGGTTCAAACTCGGTGAAATTTTCGCCATTGTTGATGAAATTGCTGATACGCAGCGATGGTTGAAATAGGAGTGAGGATGTTAGTTTTATTTTGTTATCGATATACACAGCCGATTCAATAGCATGATATACATCGCTTATAACCGGTGTGGATGAAGTAGATAAGTAATTGTAATTTGGTTCGTATATCAAATAACCAGCCTGTCCGCCAAATTCGATGTTCCAGTTTTTCAGAAAAGCATATTTCCATGCCGAGCGAAAAGTAACATCTTTTACCGATGATTTATTTTCAGTATCAATTTCATATTTAACCTTTTCTGCTTCGTAACCGTATTTTTGAGCCGAGAGATTCCGATACCGACTGTACGACAGGATGTTTTCGGCATATAATTTCGAGCTGATGACACTATTCCAACGTCCGGAAATCAACCAGTTTCCCCATTGTTGGCGGATATGGCTTTTTTCATTGTTTTTCATCTCCCATGGTTTTGTCCACCAGTTAATGTAATCATCGCCTTGATAAAGATTCAGGCTGAAATTATTTCTTTCATTCGGTTTCCATGTTAGTTTTGCATTAATATCGTGGAATCCATACGAAACGATAGCCGGATTTCCATCCATTACAGTTGAAAGTCCTGCTAAAAGTGCATCTGTCAGAGTTTTGCGGGCTGTGATAATGTAGCTCATTTTTTTGTCGGCTAAAGGACCTTCGAATGTAAATGAAGCATCGGTAATTCCCAAACTGAACGAGCCTTGATGTTTGGATACATCGCCTTCGCGCTGCGTAATATCCACAATTGAGGATACTTTGCCTCCTTGTCGGGCAGGAAAGTTGCCTTTGTAAAAATCAACGGAATTTATCATATCGGGGTTGAAAACAGAAATCAAACCGCCTAAGTGATTGACATATATCAAAGGTACATTGTCTAAAAGATATTGATTTTGTCCCGGTTCGCCACCGCGCACCATCATCAAACTCATACCTTCCGATTGTGTTTGTACGCCCGGAAGCAATTGCAAAGCCTTGATGACATCGGGTTTGCCTCCAAGCGTTGGTACAAGCGATAATTCTTTGGCCGACAGACGTGTTACATCGAAATTTTTCTCCCTTATAGCCGTTACGGTTACTTCCGTCAGGTTGTTTTCGGCTTCAAGTTTTATATTCAAAAGCGAATCTTTTAGTGACGCAAAAGTAAAGTTATGTGTTTTATATCCGATATATGAAATGGTTAAAACACAAGGTGTGTTCACTTTTAAATTAAAGTAGCCCCGATTATCGGTAGTTGTACCAATGTTTTGATTTCTCTCCCAAACGTTAGCGCCAATCAGTGCTTCGCCGGTTTGCTTATCGCGCACGAAACCCGAAAATTGTATGGCATAAAGCGAAGTTATTTGAAAAGCAAACAAGAAGAGGAAAAGGCATTTCTTTATTTTCTTCATAGTTAATCATTTACGTAATTTGCTTTTAATAAGGCTCTTGTCTTTGAAACACCGGTAAATATCCCATATCCGTTATTTACATTTGAATACAACGGATATCGTTGAGGCGATTTTCCGAGGTTATAATATTCGGAGGTTTCATATATATAATACTGTTTTATGTATTTGTAATAACTCTCGTCAATAGAACTCAGTACGATATAAAAATCATAATCATAATTCAGATTTGTAGAGTATTCATTCACATAAAATTTAACGGTATAGTCATTTCCGTTCATTTTTTTGTTTGAGAACACGGTGAGCGGATTTGCTTCGTTCAGCAAAACGGAATCCTGACCTGCCAACATAAATATATCCTTTTCTCCATCGCCAAAATAATGAACATGTTCATTGATTTCGAAATCATAATATGCAAAATTGCCTTGAGCAATTAACTGAACCTGCCAGTATAAATGTTTAGTTACATCATTGCGAATTCGGAACTCAATGGAAGATATTTTTTCACCTTCAGTTCCCCTACCGGCAAATTCGGTAAATACAATCGAGTCAAAATTTGTAGTTTCAGGAACTGTAGTTACAGCCGAAAGCATGGGAAAACCTTCAATGAACACTTTGCAGGTGTAAGTTTCACCTGACTTTGCCTGTCTGGAGCTTACATACCAGCCTTGAGTAGTGTAAATCAGTGTGTCAGTTCCTTTTGCTGTACTTTCAATAATTACCAATGCATTATCTACATATTTTGGTGTTGAATCGGTAAGATTTGCCGTAAGACTTATTTGTACACGCATAATGCTATCAGCCTGAAGCAATCCATTCAATACCGGCACAGGTTGAAATTTTTCAAATTCATCTTCAACCAAACTGTGGCAGGCTGATAAGCTGAAAGAAAGTGTTAATACTAAAACTCTAAAAAGTTTTTTTGTCATAAATTTAAAATCTTACGGCAAGCCCCACTTTCCACTGCGCGTTTCTATTGTTATAAAAATGTCCGAACTGGTATTCGCCATAAATTGCCAGGTTTTTGGTGAAATTATAACTCACACCTAAGCCTGCACCATATTCAAGAGCCGGACTATCCCATGTTTTTACGTAGGTATCCAGATTGGTTATGTTTTGTGATACTAACCCGATTCTTATCGGACAATATACATTTAAACGCAGATTTTCCGATTTTAAAAACAAGGGCAGAAGTTGAATATTCGATGTAATACCATAAAAAAGCGAATAGCCAAATTTATCCCTTGTTGTGCTTGTGTAATCAGCACCCGATTCGATTATTTTGTTGCTGATAAAAGTGCCATTTGAATATCCCAGATAAGCGCCTATTGACCATATTTTATTAACGCTATACATGATTTCAAAATTGTATTGTGGATTTTTTTTATAAATTACCTCTTTTAATGAGGAGTTACTGCTCATATAATCAGGAATGATTTGTCGGCTGTTAATGTTTGAATAATTGAGCTTAATTTCTGTTTTATTGAAAAATAAATTCTTGTTTTCTTGTGTCTGTGCATTTAACTTAATCGAGGACAGTCCGGATATTAATATTAATATCAAAAACATTTTTTTCATTTTCATTTAGTTATTTAGTTTTGTTTTCTTGTGTCTGTGAATTATACGAGAAAATAAATTTGATTTGAATAGTTGTGATTTGGTTTGTTTTAAAAAAATTAAACTTAATAATTCAAAATAATTTTGTGTTTTATGTATGTTTTTCGTCCAACTTTGAGTTGCAAAATGTCATGCAGAGTTGCACAAAAAAGATAAAGTTTGATAAAGAAAGAATTATACTTAATGAAAAATACTCTTTGTGAAAGTAGAATTATTTTAAAATTTATATGCTAAACCCAGGTAATATCGAGTATTATCATCGTTAATAAAATGTCCAAAATCGAACTCGGTAAATATGCCTATTTTCTTTGTAATTGAATAAGTTAGGCCAAATCCTCCTGAATATTCGTATTTTTTAGTTGAATGATTAGCAATATTGGGATTTTCAATAGAATTGTTTTCAACTGTCCTCCAGCTTTCAGTAACGGCTCCAACTTTTAAGGTAGCATATACATCGAATCTTGAATTGTTAATCTTAAAAATAGAAGGCAGCAAATGACAATTTATGTTTATTCCGTAGAAAAGCGCTTTTGTAGCATCGAAACCATCTATCCATACTGTCGTGTTTTTTCCTTCGGAATCAATGAAGGATGATTCATACATTTGAGGATGAAAATGATTTAATGATGAATAACCGATATAAAGACCTGCTCCAAAATTACTGTTGATTTTATAGGCACCATTTAAACGAATATGAGGCTTAATTTGTCCGGTTCTAAGCAATTCTCTTTCATTCTCTTTAATTGAACTTATACCTGAATATGAGAGTTTCAACTCAAATTTATTATCTTCCTGAGCGGTTACTAATTCTGTTGATGTAAATATCAATGATAAAATTAGTGCAATACAAATACTTGTTTTTTTCATTTTAACATAAATTTTTAAAATACAATAATTAGTCGACCCTTAAAAACTCAATTTAAATTCAAAAAGGGTCATATTTTTG
>CAZDSY010000181.1:0-4564 GCA_964508285.1 uncultured Paludibacter sp. | reverse complement strand
AATGCTGAATCGCTCTGTTTTTTTAATTTGGTTTTGAAATTTTCTGTTTCTTAGAATTGTCAATCCAAAAACATTCGGGACAAATCTAAAAATCTTCAAATCTTCAAATTTACTAAAGATTTAGTTCCCTGTTCCTTCAATATTTATCACCTTTTCTGGTGTTAAACCACCTCCACTTATTGTAAGCACAGCTGTGTGGTCGCCGATTGCCAAGGGTGAATAGCTAAGTGTAATATTAAAACCGCCCGAAGAATTTGCAGATTCTTTTGTTACTGTAACAGGTGTTACACTAAAATATGAAGCGTTTGTACCGGATAAAACAAGAGTTAAATTTCCTGTCAAGTCGGTAGTTTTAATATTAAGCGTTTTTGATTTTGTTTTGCCAACTTTTGTAGCGGTGAATGTTGAAACATTGCTGACTGTTCCAAGTTTAATATTAGGCGCATTTGGATCTATTGGTTCAACATAACCTCCCATTAATTGAAAAGTTATTTTATCGGCAGTTTTTGTAATTTCAGTTATCGGACGGTTTATATCAGTTCCTGACCAAGTGGTTGGAGTAAACGAACCGGAAGTAAATGCCGCACCGGGTGTTGTAGATGAACCACTCAGCGGTTGCAGGTAAACGCGCATGTGCGAAGATGTTGTTTGTGAAGTTCCCGTGTAATTATTCGGGCTGTTATTGTCCCATGCAGTCTGGTCAAAATCGATATGCCAAATCAACATTCCTTCGCCGGGTAAATATGCATCCCAACCAATCTTCTTCCGATATTCAACCATAAAAAACTCTTTTGGATTAGGATTACCTCCATTTAAATCGTGAGTTGTTGCTGAGAGAAGATAAGATTGTTTATTGGTGTTTGCCGGAGGCGTAATTCCCTGATATAAGGGTAATAATTCAAGATTTGAAGGAGTACTAACTTGTTGAGGTGTTAACCAACCCAAATAAAATCTATCGTAAGCTGAATAAGTCGGTGGAGTTCTTCCCAGATTTAAATACGGACCCATATCCATAATGCTCCAGTAGTTTAGCGTGTTTTTATCAGGATCATCGGTGTGATAATAATCAGGTAAATCTAAAACATGACTGAATTCATGTGCAAAAGTACCTATACCACACATATTGGTTCCTGAATTTCCACGTAATTCAGACGAACAGGCATAATCATAAATAATCTTATTATCAAGTTTAGTGCTGGTATTTGCCAATGTCCATCTGTGAGGCCAAATTGTATTTTCCGGCCCGTTTTCAGCTTCGTTGTACCCTGCATAATAAATAAATATATTGTCCACGTAACCGTCGTTATCTGTGTCGTACTGTGCAAAGTCAACACCAAGAGCATCTGCTGCCTGACATGCATCAATCACCATTTGCTGAGGACGAAGATCGTAATCGTTTGCATCATTGGCTCCGTAATAAGCGTAATTCTGATTTAGATTTACCGGGCCAACCACATCGAATTGCGGATTGAATTGTCCGTAGCTCGCACTACGGAAATAATCGCGTGCCGAGCCTGTAGCGCCATTGGCGCTATAGCCTTCCTGATTCAATAAATTAGTGAATGAAGTTTGTGGATTGCTTACAGTAAAAGCCAAATCATTGAAATTTACAAGGATAACCAATGACTTTGGAGCGCCGTTTCGTGGAAAAAACTTTTGAATTTTTGATTCTCCGGTTTGCGTGGATATTTTCATTGGCGAAGATTTTTTCAACAACTGAATAACATCAGGTTTTGTTATTGTTTGCAAAAGTCGCAAATCTTCAGCATTGCGTTGCTGTGCATCTTTAGCTCTAATGTTTGTCAGTTTTATTTCTCCTGTGACATCTACAACTGCAAAATTATAATATCCTTCGGCATTTTGTTTAATCAGATAACCATCATCGGTTGTGCGAAATTTGTGAAATTCATCTCCCTGAAGTTTAACAGTAAGCGTTGTGCCATCTGGTTGGGTAATTGTAACGGGTAGAGGATAAGCTCTTACAGCATAAACAGAAGGTAAGGTAACCGTAAACAGTATGCTTAAAATTAGAAATCTGGAAATTTTTTTCATTGAAAAATGAGGATTTTTGATTGTTATTTGATGATTAATTTCAATATTTTTTTGACAAAGATAAAACTTTTCTGTTATTTCAAAACTTCCGTGTCAAACAGGTCAAAACGGGAAATATTGACTGTCATTATTGCAGTCATTTAGAATTTTATAAAACAGTATTTATTTAATTGAATATCATACATATAAAATTTATGTATCTATAATTTATTAGTTTTTATTTCTTGATAATAAATTTTTTACATGTCAAAATACGCCATAATGTCTGCTTTTTTCATTTGGTATTTTGTTTGCAGATTTCGAATTATCAAACTTAATAAATTAAATGTCAAACTTAAATTATAGGAGGAATTAATTATGTTACTCGCAAGAAATTCAAATTTGTTTCCATCGTTTTTCGATCGTTTTTTTGATGGAGAAGCGTTCGATTGGGCAAACCGCAACTTTTCGAACACTAACACCACTTTACCTTCGGTAAATATTAAAGAAAATAACGATGCTTTTACAGTAGAACTTGCTGCACCCGGTTTTGAAAAAAGTGATTTCAAAATCGAACTGAACAACAATTTGCTTACAATTTCTTCCGAAAAGAAAGTAGAAAACGAAACTAAAGAAGGTGAATACTTCACAAAACGTGAATTCAGCTATCAGTCGTTCTCACGTTCGTTTACCTTACCAAATCTTGCCGATGGTGAAAAAATTGTGGCGAATTACGAAAATGGCATACTCTCGGTAGCTATTCCTAAAAAAGAAGAAGCCAAACCGAAACCTGCCCGTATGATTGAAATTAAATAATGAGTAAACAAACCAAAATGTAAATTGTTTATAAAGTCGGTGTGCGACTAAGTTCGTACTCCGGCTTTTTTCATATCAAAATATAAAAGTAATGGAAACATTTCAGCAAATTATTAATGGTGATAAGCCTGTTCTGGTAGATTTTTATGCCACCTGGTGTGGTCCGTGCAAAACTATGAGCCCGATTGTTGAGGCTGTGGGCAAAGAAATGAGTGGACAAATTCGTGTACTTAAAGTCGATGTTGATAAAAATCAAGCGGCGGCCAATGCCTATCAAATTCAGGCAGTACCTACATTCATCGTATTCAAAAACGGTAAAATTCTTTGGAAACAACCCGGTGGAATTGATAAAATGAGTTTAAAACAAAAAATGATGAGTTTTTTGTAAATGCTTCAAAAGATGCATTTATGATTCTAACATAATTTCTCCGTTAGTTTTAAAAACTTAACGGAGTTTTATTTGTTTTATATTTTATAAATTCAAGAAATATCATTTCCTTTGTAGACATTTAATTATCTAACAAATCATTCAAAATCAACTTAACAAATTTCTAAACATGAAACATTTTTTTCAGTATGTATTAGCAACCATTACAGGCGTACTTATTCTTTGGTTGCTGGGAATAATACTGTTTTTCAGTATTATCGGTGCATTATCAAAAAGCGAAAAAAGCAGTGTTACACTTAAGCCAAACTCTGTTTATCAACTCGATCTGAAAGGAACGCTTGTGGACCGTTCAGAAGAAAATCCATTCTTACTTATGGCAAGCGCTTTCGGAGGTGAAGAAAATCCGGTTTTAGGGCTTGATGATATACTTGCAAATATCGACAAGGCAAAAAACGATCCGAACATAAAAGGAATTTACCTCAAAGGCGGTGAACTTATAGGCGGCTGGGCTTCTATCAAGGAAATTCGTGATGCACTCGTTGATTTTAAAAATACGAACAAATTTATCGTTGCTTATGCCGATAATTATATGCAGTCGAATTATTATCTTGCATCTGTTGCAGATAAGATATTACTTAATCCGGAGGGCTTATTCGATTTTCGAGGTTTGTCATCTGAACTGGTATTTATCAAAAACACGCTTGATAAACTCGGTATTCAAATGCAAATTGTAAAGGTAGGCACATACAAATCGGCAGTTGAACCGCTTATAAACACAAAAATGAGTGATGCAAACCGCGAACAGGTAAGCGTTTATCTCAATTCACTCTGGAAAACCGCGCTTAACGACATGGCAGCAAGTCGTAAAATTCCGGTGGATTCACTAAATGCAATTGCCGACAAAATGCTTATGTTCAGAGATGCCAACGAAGCAATTAAAGCAGGGCTTGTTGATACCTTGGTTTATGTTAATGAAGCGGACAGCATTCTTAAGAAATTTATTGGCGATGGTTTCGACAAGAAACTGCTGGTAAAACACTCAAAAATGAATAATGTCCCTGACAAAAAGAAATTTCAGAAAGATAAAGTTGCGGTTATTTATGCCGTTGGAGGAATTGACGATGGCGACTCGGAAGGAATAGTTTCAGAAAAACTGATAAAAACCATCGATGAAGTGGCTGAAGATAAAATGGTGAAAGCAGTTGTATTTCGAGTAAGTTCACCCGGAGGCAGCGCTTACGGTTCGGAACAAATCTGGCACGCCCTTTCAAATCTGAAAAAACAAAAACCTTTGGTTGTTTCCATGGGCGATTATGCTGCCTCAGGTGG
>CAZDSY010000180.1:0-4614 GCA_964508285.1 uncultured Paludibacter sp. | reverse complement strand
TTTTTTTTTTTTTCTTTTTTTGTGTTGTATAACATAATTTGCATTGATATAGGTTGTCGAATTATTAGCTACTACAGCCATATATTTACTCTTTAAAATAAATTTTACCTGCTTCAATACTGATTTATTTCTTTCATTAAAGTAGTTGTAAGTATATTTATTTAATTGCAATTTCAGTCTTTTAAGGTATATAATTCTAAAAATTAAAATTTGGTTATTGTTACAATTTGCTTTTTTGTTTATTTATTGAGTTGTAACCACGTAAAGGTTTCTGAATTTTATCAAAAAAAGGAAAATAGTGTTTGTCTGTTAATCTGCAATTTAAAGTTTTGGTGTTAAATAATCAATATTTCACCGTATAGCTCAATGTAGGTAAAATTGGGAACATACTGAATTCCCAAAGTCTAACGCCCCAATCGGAACTTGTAGTACGGTATAAATGCGGATTGCGGCGGTTATAAACATTAATTATGCTGAAATCGAAATTTCCAACCGCTTTACGGAAATGTACTTTATAGCTTAATCCAACATCCAACCTGTGATAAGCTTTCTGCCTGAATTGGTTTAAACTTCCATACACAAGCACATGATCGCCTTTTATATCTTCGTAATAAGAGCGGGGAATATTGTATGGCATTCCCGTTCCGAAAACCCAAATGGCGGATGCAGAAAGATTTTTTGAAATTTTTTGTTGGAAAAGGCATCCAAAATCAAACAATCGGTCGTATTTGTAGGGATATTCTACGCCATCGTTCAAATCGTTAAACTGCCGTTTGGAATTGGCTATCGAAAAACCAATCCAGCCGGTTGAGTTACCTTTCTCTTTTCTCAAAAGCACTTCAATACCTTTTGCTTTTCCCATTCCATTGGTAGCAAGCATTTTTCCCCAATCCGAATAATCAATTGTATAAGTTACGCCCTCTTTCAGGTCGGCGAGGTTTTTCATTTCTTTGTAATAAGCCTCAATCGTAAATCTGTATTCCGAATAATCGGGTGCAAATTCTAACGAGACAGTTGCTTGATTACTTGTTGACGGAGGAGCAATACGCATTGCAGGTATTCTGTAATCGGCTGGTACGCCCGCGCTTGTGTTTGAAAGCAGGTGAAATGGTTGCCAAATTCGGGAATATGAAATTTTTGCTGCAAATTCTTTCGTTATTTTTCGTGAAAGAATAAAGCGCGGCTGAAAATTATTGAAAATGGCACTGTCAGTTTGCAATAAATTCTCCCTAATGCCGGCATACAAACCGAACCCCAAAATATTATCAATGGTAATATCTCCGTAAATCGCATGATCTAATGTATTCGACTCAGGATAACCGAGATTGAGATTTAAGGGTTTTAAATTATCGCCCGACTGATTTATTTCAGTATGTCCAGGTTGAAAAGTATGATAGACGAAGCTGTAACCGGCTTGCGAGCGGATATTATTGTTAAAGATAATGCTGTTTTTAAAATTTATGAAATTATCGCTGATAGTTGTTTTGAAATTGCTTTTAAAAGTGTCGGTAATTTTCTTGTCCGATCCATAAAAATCGATATCATTTTTTTCTCCATAATGATATTTTGTGTGTCCGGCTACCATATTAATTTGAAATACTGGTGAAAAAACATGATTAAAACGCAGCGAAGCAGCCCTGTTTCCCCACGAAGTATTCAGGTCGGCATTCATTTGACTTTTAGTATCTGCTATGTCGTAATTCATTACATCGTCGCCGGTGTAGAAACTGAAAAACAACCGGCTTTGCGGTGAAAGAATATAATTCAGTTTCAGGTTTGCATCGTACATCTTGAAATCAGTAGTCATTTGGTACAACGATTTAAAGAGCGGTAAAGTGTTAATTCTGAACGATGCCAAATACGATGCTTTGTTTTTTACAAACGGACCTTCCGCAAATATTTTTGAAGTTATCATACCAAAAGTAATACTTTGATGATGTTCTTTCATGTTACCATCAATGGTTCGCACATCCACAACCGACGATAATCGACCGCCAAATTCAGCCGGAAAAGCACCCAGATACAGATTTGAGCTTTTAATAATATCGGCATTAAAGGTTGAAGTTATGTTTCCCAAATGATTTACGTGGTAAAGCGGCATGTCGTCGAGCAAAAAAAGATTTTGATCGGCGCTGCCGCCTCTTACATACAAATTTGAATTGCCATCGCCGGTATTGCGAACTCCGGGTGTGAGTTGCAGATATTTCAATAAATCTTTTTCGCCGGCAAACGCAGGCATTACTTCCAACTCAGTTTTATTAATCGAAAAAACCGATGCCACCGGATCGGTTGCCCTGCGAATGTTTGCTTTTACTTCTACTTCAGATAAACCAAACTCCGAAGGTACAAGGTATAGATTTGTATATACTTTATCGCAATCGGGTTTTAATGTAAGTGTTTCAAAACCCAGATATGACACTTCAAGTGTCGCACTTTCGCAGTTTTCAGGAATCCAAAGCGTATATCGTCCTTGCGAATTTGTAGTTGTACCTACTCCGCTCTTTTTCTCCAAAATAGTTGCACCGATAAGAAATTCGCCCGATTTTTTATCGTAAACAGAGCCGGAGATTGCTTTTTTGCCCTGAACTGCGAAAGAGTAAATATTTATAACTAAAGCTAAGATTAATAATAAAATACGCATAAATTTAGTCTTTGCTAATGTCAGGTCGTCCTGCAACCCAAATTGAAGTGTCGGTTTTACAATACGAACCCATTATTCCCAATCCGCCTTTTATGTTGCTGAAAACTTTTACCGGTTCGGGCATTCCGTACAGCAAATCTCCCAATGCGGCATATTCTTGTTTATAAAGCGAGGTTTTATATCTGAAATACGAACTTGATACTGTTCTCAACTGAACAATTATGTTATGATTGAATGTGGATTTATAAAACATGCCATTTGAAACAACAGGTGCATCATAAACAAAATTTATATTTACTATATCCTTAATTGAGTCAAGTCTGAAAAGTAGCGAAATCGGATATCCTGCTTCAAGCATAAAAACCTCAGGATAATAGTCTTCGCGGGTTATTAGATAATCGTTCGATTTAATAGTAGTTTGATGATATTGAGCGGGTTCAATAGATTGAAGATCTTGACTGTATAAGACTAACTCGTAATAAATGATTTTTGAACTTTGTACAGGTATAAAACTAAAACTACAGGAGTGGGAAAATTCGTTTTTGATTGGATTGTTTTTCAGGTGAACAATTTTTACTTCCTGGCTTGGAACGGTATCTGTTACTTCAACAATGGCAGTAGGATTTTTCGTTTCTACTCTTATTTTATATATACCTCCCAGCTTCGGCTTCAATTCATTCGAAATTAGATATAACTTGTCTTTTTTAGTTTGAGTTGAAAGAGGGTAAGTAAGATTATTGATAACATCAGTAATTGTTGCTGAAATTATATTCGGAGTGGGTTTTAAAGTTTTTGAAAATGCAATCTGATTTGAGCCTAAAAGTACTTTTATAGATGAATCAGGATTGAGAAAGGAACTGATGACTACTTCGGGAACATAATCTTTCGATAAGTCAACTTCAACGGGATACATATCGGAGTCGCAGGAGAGAAAAAATTGGACACTAACTATAAGTATTATAATTTTGGTTTTCATTGATGAAATTGTTTAAAGCAATAATGACATGAAAATGTCATTATTGCTTTTTATTAATTAATAATACCAGTCTACAGGAGGTGTATCTTTACTCCAATGATTAACAAAGTTATATGGAGAGTAAGTTAAAATTCCGGTACATAATTGGTATATACTATAACCTGTATAGTTAAAACCATCTTTCCCAAATGAATTTACACTAAATAAATAACCTTGAGTAAAGTTATCCAAAACTAAATATTCACCTTGTGGCCAGGTTTTCCAAGCACAAAATAACCAGCATGATCGATAACCATATCTCACTCTTGATGCAGGTATGTCTAATCCGCCATCTCCAATATTTGTTACTCTTATTTTGCCATAACAGCTACCAGCCGGAGATGTTTCCTCATAATACCATGGAGTAGGATTGAAGGGAACTTTTTGAATATCTGTTGTTTGATTTTTTGTTTTTTTTCTTTTTAAATCAAATCTCTGGATACCATCATTTACATCAATAATTTCAATTCTAATTTTCGGAATATTTGTAATATCAAAATTCTCAAATTTTAGTTCTTGATTTTCAGATGTTGTATTTTTTTTGATATTCTGATAATCAATTCTGTCATCGTTAGCATTAACATTGTCTAAAAAATATTCTGTTTTAGCTAAGTGTGATTTTAATGTTTCTTCTTTATCAGACGAAATTACAACTTTAACAAGTCTATTATTGTCATCATAAATTGAAATTGTATCAGAATATGAATAATTTACTGAAAAAAATTCACTCTCTACTTCTTTTGGTATAACAGATTTGCTAACATCATTTTCAATATTGTTTTTGTCGCAAGATATTAACGTAAGATTTATAATGGATATTGCCAGAATTAAATGTAATTTATCTTTTTTCATTGTAATTATTTTTTAAAGAAATATCCCTACTCTTTTTTAAGCTTTTCGGGTTCACGCTCTTTTTTTTACACAACCTGAAAATCCAGTCAATTTTCGGGACATGCCA
>CAZDSY010000179.1:0-4680 GCA_964508285.1 uncultured Paludibacter sp. | reverse complement strand
CGAATATTGTGGGTGCATTCCCTGCTTATAATGCATCTTTAACTACCGATAGGGAAGCTCAAATGTACAGTGGAGGGAATCCGGAGCGATATCAGTTAAAACCATCGAGTCTGGTAAGAGGCATCAACACATTTGCAGTTCAAATCCTTAATCAGAATATAAGTTCGAGCGATTTATCGGCGAGGGTTTTTGTTCATGCAAAAATCAATTATCCAAATATAGTTTATAATCCAACGCCATCATGGTTTGAAGAACCTTTAAATTTTGAAACAAGTAATTTACCTTTCATTTTTATCAACACCAACGGGCAAACTATAATACCTGATGTTAAAATTACTGCTGACATGAAAGTGCTTAACAGCCCGACAGGAAAAAACAATATTAACGATACTGTTTTTGAATACAACGGAAAAATTGGGATTGAAGTTCGTGGTTTTACATCAGTAAATTACCCTAAAAAAAATTACACAGTCGAAACACGAGATACTGCAGGAGAAAACCTTAACGTTTCTCTTCTAGGTATGCCTAAGGAAAACGATTGGGTTTTTCACGGACCCTATTCCGACAAATCGCTCATGCGAAACGTACTTGCTTATCATTTAGGAAACAAAACCGGGAAATGGTCGCCACGAACCCGCTTTTTTGAATTATACCTGAATGGGAATTATGTAGGTGTGTATGTACTTGTAGAAAAGATAAAAATCGATAAAAACCGCTTAAACTTAGCCAAACTCAAGGATACCGATGTTTTTGGTGATCAACTTACGGGCGGTTATATTTTACAGATAGACAGACCTGACAATGATGATGTTGAAGGAAAAGATTACTGGATATCACCTTACAGAGCGCGTACAAAACTGCAACAAAAAGTTCACTTTTTGTTCATAGACCCAAAAGGAAGTGTTATCAATGATTACCAGCGTTATTACATTCAGGATTATATCACTGCATTTGAAGATGCAATGAACAGCGAAAATTACAAAG
Source organism: uncultured Paludibacter sp. (assembly GCA_964508285.1). Taxonomy (GTDB): domain Bacteria; phylum Bacteroidota; class Bacteroidia; order Bacteroidales; family Paludibacteraceae; genus Paludibacter. The sequence goes on along the minus strand of CAZDSY010000179.1, from coordinate 3,696 downwards.
ACAGAATTACAGGATACTATCCTTTTATCGATTTAAACTCATTTGTTGATTATTACATTATCAGCGAACTATCAAGAAATCTTGATGGATACAGAATCAGTACATTTCTTCACAAAGACAAAGACAGCCGTGGGGGAAAAATCACTATGGGACCATTCTGGGATTATAATATTTGTTTCGGAAATGCTAATTTCTTCTCAGCAGGTAATACTCAAGGGTGGATTATTGATGGTATGGGCGATGGCGATGCGTATGCCATGCCATTCTGGTGGGAAAAATTCAGGCTCGATCCGTTTTTTAACTCTCACATTAAAAAACGCTGGAACTATTGGATACAAAATTACATAAACGAAACGTATCTGAATAAATTTATTGATTCGTGTGCTTTAGAACTTTACGATGCCCAAAAACGTAATTTCAAAACCTGGAATGTACTTGGAACGTATGTTTGGCCTAACAACTATGTAGGCGGAACATATCAAAATGAATTGAATTATCTGAAAACATGGCTTCGCGATAGGATAAAATGGATGGACAGCCAGATTCAACCAATTGTAGATGTTACATTAGGCAAATTTGATGCGGAATTCAGAATTCTGGATATGGTTACTTATCCGAATCCTTTTACTGAAAACGTAAATTTTAAATTTTACCTCCATCGCGCTGAAGAAGTTACCATAAAAATTTCTGATATTCTCGGTCGTGAAATTACCACTTACAAATCAAATCTTGGTGAGGGTGTACACCAAATTCCAATAAACATAACAAGTTCTGAAGAAAGTGGTAAAGTTTTTGTGTACAGGCTTTATACCGGGAATGAACTAAGAACTACGGGAAAACTGGTGAGTTTCTGATAGTCAAATCCATAGAAAAACAGGCAAATATTTGAACTGCCACTAAAAAGTTGGAGGGATTAATAATTAAATTTTTGAGGATTGAGTTCGGAAATTTACCTGACTTAGCCCCTTTAATTTAGCTTTTATCTTTAATTCTGAAATTGTTACAATGAGAAATGTATTTTTCGAGTTCAGTTTCAAAATGTTTGATTGATAAGAACTTTTGCAAATATAGCAATTCCAATTTTAAAATGCCAAAAGTTTTCCATTCCAGTATCATCTAAACAATTTCCTTTTCTAGACATGTTTTGGGTTATACTTTTGTTTTTCATAATATTTTGATAAGTTGATTGCTCATAACGCCTTCCTTAATCAAAGTGTAAAATAAGGCTTGTATTAGCATTTAAGTTTTTAACAACCTTAATTTTATTTGAATAAAAATACTTCAGATTTTTCGCTTTATTTTAACCATAAAATACCCCAAAAGTTTTTTGTATAACTTTTTGGGGTACAGTTCAAAACGGAAGCGCTGCTTTCTTTTTTTTGAATCAATAAATTATTGATAATTATTTCTTAGGAATAATTGGTGTTTTAAAAGTTATGCTTGCCGTATTTGATCCCCATAAGTCTTTAAAAATGGCATCAGAAACTACCGTAAATTGAATTTTTGCAATGCCAGAAGGTTTAAGCGCTACATATCTCATTGGAAAGAAAAGCGAGGTCGATTTACCATTCATCAGAAATTTACCATCAGTGTAGTTCGAAGTTGGCAGGAAAACCGAATCCAATGAAGTTTTTTCAGGTAAAACTATTTTAGCGGCACCATCTGTTATATCCTTGATATAAAAAGCCAATAAATTATTAGAAAACCCTTCCATATAAAGATGAAAGCGTACAGTGTCACCAACTTCAATTGTGTCTAAACGAAATACTCCGCCTTCATCAGTATAGTATAAACTTAGCGAATCTCCATTTTGTAGAAGTGGTGTTCGAATTAACATTATTTGAGGAGTATAATTAGAGCCACCTTCAAGTGAACATGAAGTTAAATAAACGGCTGCGATTACGGTTATAAGAAAAAGTTTAATTTTCATTTTATTTTTATTATAATGTTAAATATCAGACTATTATGTTTTTTTCGATAAAGATAGTAATGTCTGAAATATTTTTTACAAATATACATAAAATTATTAGAAAAAACAAATAAAATGTAAAAAATGAAATAAAAATTTAACGAAAGAAATTTTTCATAACCATAAAAAAAGTGAATTCAAAAATAAATTTGAATTCACTTTTTAACGTGTCGGGGTGACAAGACTCGAACCTGCGGCCTCTACGTCCCGAACGTAGCGCGCTACCAACTGCGCCACACCCCGTTGGTTTTTGTGGGTGCAAATATACGCATTATTTTATCCATTGCAAAAGTTTGAACTTTATTTTGTAAATGTTTTGAAACAATTTTACCTTTCAAATCATTAACTAATTTTATTTTTCTGCATATTTGAAGTATCTTTGTGCAAATTTTTTTTAATGATTACTTCAGCAATTCAAAATTTTATTACTAGCAATCAGTATCCACGATTTGAATGTAAGGCAGTATTCTTTGATATGGATGGAGTTTTGTTCGATTCAATGCCATTTCATGCTACTGCCTGGGTTAGGGCTTTAAACGAAGTAGGTATGCCCTTTACTGTAACCGAAGCTTATATGAACGAAGGTCGGACCGGAAGTTCAACTATCGATGGTGTTTTTAACAAGGAGCTTCATCGAGATGCTACCGAAGAGGAGAAGAAAATAATTTATGCTCTAAAATCGAAGTATTTTGAGGAAATTGAACAAACTGTTCCTATGCCTTATGCTTATGAATTACTTCAAAAGGTTAAATCAAAGCATCAGGATATATATTTGGTAACAGGCTCTGCACAACCGAAATTACTCGATGGTTTGCATTCGGCATTTCCCGGAATTTTCCGAAAAGAAAATATGATCACTGCATTTGATGTGGAGCAAGGGAAACCACATCCCGAACCATATCTTAAAGCACTGAAACGATCCGGATTACAACCATGGCAGATAGTAGTTATTGAAAATGCACCCTTAGGAGTAGCTTCTGCAAAAGCTGCGGGATTGTTTACTGTAGCTGTTAATACAGGTCCTTTACCTGTAGAGGTGCTTTTTGAAAACGGAGCAGATATTGTACTTGAAAGTATGGAAGAGTTGTTTTCGAAATGGGAGAGTTATTTTTGTTAATTTTTTTTAAAATGATAGAGAAAAACGCAAAACTGCTGATTTTAGTTTCTTTTTTGTTAGTTATTCAGTTACTGAATGCAGAGTCAGAATCAGAAAGTTATTACCCGTCAATTGATGGAACAATAAGAGGAAAGTACGAATATTTTTCCGAACTGAATCAACACAGGTTTCAGGTACGAAATGCACGTTTCAGTTTAAGAGGGAAGGTTACTCCAATAACATGGTATAAAGCAGAAATTGATCTTTCCGATGAGGGAAGAACACGTATGCTTGATGCGTTTGTACAATTTAAACCCGAAAAATGGTGGTCGTTTAGCATTGGTCAGCAAAAAGTGCCTTTCAGTACCGATAATTTACGTTCACCCCATAATTTTTGGTTTGCTAACCGCTCGTTTATTGGTAAACAACTCACCAACCTGCGCGATGTAGGTGTTTCTTTTAATATTATTAATAAAAAATTTTTACCAATCGATTTTACACTGGGAGTGTACAATGGAATGGGGCTATACACACAAGATAGAACGCTTGATTTGAACGAGTTAAGTTATGCCGGACGAATTGTATTTCAACCTTTAAGTTCGTTACAATTTCAATTAAATGCACTGACAAT
>CAZDSY010000178.1:1888-4732 GCA_964508285.1 uncultured Paludibacter sp. | reverse complement strand
CAAATCTGGTCTTCAGAAAGCAACATTTTTGTGTCGAACAATATAAACGATGTTCAGATTTTCAATGTAGCCGGACAAAAAGTAAAAGTTGCCACTGCCAAAGAAGCTGAAAGTGGAATTTCAGTACAATCAGGTATTTATGTAATTAAAACCGGTGCTATTGTACAAAAAGTTATTGTTGAATAATCAGCTAAAATATTTTTCAAAAAAATGCTTCGGAGTAAACCCGGAGCATTTTTTTATCGAATACTGCTAAAGATTTTCGAATTTAAGTTGTAACTGTATGTCGATATGCCGAAAATCTGTTTGAGGATTTATTGAAGAGCAAACTATATTACTATTACTATTATGATTCTGTTGTGTGCAATAAAAACACTTATATTTACATGCAAGTTTTATATCAAAAGAAACAACGTTAGATTCAGCATAAAAATATCTGGAGTTTTTTTGATTTTTTATAATTCCTGATTACATGTAAGATATAACAACGTCATTTCTATATCATTTAAAAAAATATAAAACTGTAATTTGATTAATTACTATCAAAAAAAATAATAAATTGATATACATGAAAAAAGAAAAATTTACAAGAAATTACCAAAGCAAAAAAGCACTTGTTTTTATTTCATTACTATTATTATTTTCAATGGTTTGGACGACACGCATTTTTTCACAAACCGACAATCAGGCAATAACTATAAAAGGGACAGTTCTTGATGAAAAAAACGAACCGGTTATCGGAGCATCAATTATTGAAATCGGGACATCTAATGGAGTTATTACCGACTTTGATGGAGTTTTCACTTTAAAAACAAGAATGAATGCGACTATCTCAGTTTCCTATGTTGGCTATGTAACACAAAGAATCAAAGTTACAACTACGCAATATAAAATTGTTTTGAAAGAAGATATTTCACAATTAGATGAGTTTGTTGCTGTAGGTTATGCCAAAGTTAAAAGAGCAAATGTGGCAGGCGCGGTAACCAACATGAATGCAAAAGAAGTGCTTGATATTCCCGCTCCAAATTTGGCATCAGTATTAGTTGGAAAAATGGCCGGCGTGCATGTAAATGAACCTACCGGCAACCCATTAGGAGTTTCGACAGTTACTGTTCGTATCAACGGAACCTTTAGCACTACCGACGAACCTTTGTATGTTATCGACGGTTTTATACGCGATGTGGGTGCTTTCAACAAATTAGACCCTTCAGAAATTGAAAGTATATCGGTACTGAAAGATGCCTCCGCAGCCATATATGGGGTGCGTGGTGCTAACGGAGTTGTACTTGTGGAAACAAAAAAAGGAAGTGCTGGACCTCCTCAGGTAAGTTATTCTTCGTCGCTTGGTATTAGTCAGGGTATTAAAATGCCTGAAATGATGAGTGCTTATGAACAGGCTGTTACACTGAACGATCTTGCCTATCAGGAATTAAAATATTCTGGAGGTGATGTGTCGAAAAAAGATATTTTCAGCGATAGTGAACTGGAAAGATTGAAAACATTGAATTACGATTGGGCAAAAATGGGTTGGCAGGATGCCATCAATACTCGTCATACATTAAATGTAAGCGGAGGCAGCGAAGAAGTTAAGTATTTTGTAGGCGGAAATTACTTGTTTGCCAACGGTAATTTTAAAGGTCTTCACATGAACCGATTTGGGTTGCGCTTTGGAGTTGATGTAAAACTAACAAAAAATCTGACAGGAAGTTTTTCCATGGATTTCACACAAAGAGATACTAAAACCCCAAAGAACCAGCTTGATACCGAAGGTGATAGGATGTATGGGACTTTTAGTGAATTGATTCGCACTCCACGCTGGATTGCTCCTTATATCGATGGTTTACCTGTTTACACTCAAACAGGAATTAATGTGCTGGAATTGTTAAATTCGGGTTCGTACAAAACATCAAAATCACAAAATACAGTATCATCTATTAGCCTTAAATATAAAGTACCACAGATAAAAGGTTTAGAAATCTCAATTACTGGCAATTATAGCCGATCGGCTAACTCAGGGCTCGAGGTTACTCGTCCATACAACTTATATTCATTTGAAAAGGAAACATACTATCCTCACATATTTTCAAATACACGCGTGCCCGTAACTGATAAAAATTACATTTATACCGTCGAAAACAATAACAGAATAAGCGCTTCTGCTTCGAATAGCTATAGTTACCAGATAAATCCGCAAATATCTTATGCAAATAAATTTGGCAAACACAATGTTTCGGGCTTTCTAATGTACGAGCAATCGGAAGGAGGTGGCGATGGAATGAGTGGACTAAGATATGGAGTAATCATCCCGTACTACGATGTTATGGACGGCTATTCAACCGTAGGACAGGAAGTGAGTTCAAACATTAACACAAAGAGCAGAAGACAGTCATTTATAAGCCGATTAAGTTATATCTATGATGATAAATATATTTTTGAAGGTGCTGCCCGATATGATGCTTCTACCAATTTTGCTCCGGGTTATCGCTGGGGTTTATTTCCATCGGCATCGGTAGCATGGCGTATTTCTGAAGAAGATTTCTTTAAAGAAAAAATTGAGTTTATCAATAGCATGAAACTTCGTGCTTCAGCCGGACGTTTGGGTAACGATAAAGCCACTGCCAACCAATGGAGATACAGCTATGGGATTAATACAAACGGTGTATATATTGGCGGAAGCAGCGCTTCTACAGCTGTTACTCCTAAGAATGCGGGTCTTGTATATTATTCCTCAACATGGGAAACCACTGATTCATATAATTTAGGTGTTGATATGGATTTGTTTGATCAGTTTTTTGTAGGCGTTGATGCATTCTACAAATACACTACCGATATTCTGGATTCACC
>CAZDSY010000178.1:0-1788 GCA_964508285.1 uncultured Paludibacter sp. | reverse complement strand
CGCAAATGAAACCGGGAATGCTTATGTTTAAAGATATTGGAAGCGCACCATACAGGGATGCTGATGGAAATTGGCACGATGGTGCTCCTGATGGAATCATCGATGAAAATGATATTAGAATTATCAGCAAATATAGTTTTAATCCTTTCAATTACGGTTTTTCCTTTGGATTCAAATATAAACAACTTGCTTGCGATTTATTATTCGACGGAGCTTTTGGAAATGAAGTATTATTCGAAAAAGGATTTTGGACTGATGCTTCAGGAGGAGGCAGAACGGGTGCATTCCTATCAGCCAATTCAAATCAATTGCGGGAGTGGTACGGAAATTACTGGACAGAAGATAATCCAAATGCAAAATATCCAAGACTTGACACAAAAAGTTTGAGAAATAACCGATCAACATTCTGGATGCGCAACGGGCACGAATTAAGATTGAAATCGATGAATATTTCTTATTCTTTACCCAAAGAATTTTCTAAAAAACTGGATATCACCAATTTTAGAGTATTTATGCAGGCTTCTAACTTGTTGACTATCATCAATCCATTTCCTTATAAAGATGCCAGCGTAGGTTTTTGGTCCGATTATCCAATGATTCGCACTGTCAATCTTGGTTTAAATGTTTCATTCTAATAAATTTAAAAATCATGAAAAGAAAATTTATATACATTACAGGATTAATAATCGCTCTATTATCAACATCCTGCAGCGATTTTCTGGATATTAAAGATGAATCGGCTATTAATCCCGGTATTTGGGACAACGAAGAGTCGGCGAAATTATATTTGAATAATATTTACGGAATGATTTTTACTCCGTTTGGAGGAGAGGATTTTACTTCTTCACTGGCAAATATTTCGGACGAAACTACAAATATGAGTTCCAACCTTTTGATTGGTGCAGTTAATATTAATCAGGTAGATATTTATTCAAGCACTTTCAATATCATTCGTTATGTGAATATTGGTTTCGAAGCCCTTGAAAAATCGGCATTGACTGGAGATGCGCGTAAACGCTGTTATGGTCAGTTGGCATTTTTCAGAGCATGGTCGCACTGGCGGTTGGTACGTGCTTACGGCGGTGTGCCTTACTTGAAAAAACCGGTAACTTTCGAGAGTCCTGATGAAATCAGAAATGCGCCCAGAAATAAAACATCAGAATGTATTACCTTTATTAAGGAAGATCTTGATTCAGCCATCAATAATCTTCCGAAATTCTGGCCTGTAAATGAATATTCACGTATTACACGTGCTGCAGCAGCAGCTTTCAAAGGTAGAGTTCTTTTGTTTTATGCAAGTCCTCAATTCACGCCAAACAATACAGATGCTGCCATAAAAACTGCTCGATGGAAAGATGCTTATGACGCAAACATTCAAGCACGGGATATTTGTATTGCCGATGGCCACGGATTAATGAATGTTACGGTTGACAGTACTGCCATGTGGCCGGTACGCCGCGATATGAATAAAATTTTTCTGACCAAAAAGTCGGATCCGAAAAATAACGAAGTAATAATGGTAACACCTTATTTTTTGAACGTAAAAATGCACGGGTATGAAAACACTGTTTGTCCCGGAGAATTAACAGGCTCGCGCCCTAGCCTTACACCTTCATGGGATTTGGTTATTTCTTTCCCCATGCGTGATGGTAGCTTACCATTTCAGTATAGCACAACAAGCAAAGATACCAGAACTTTCACCGGAAATGGTGGCGTTCGTGGAAAGTTTTATTTAAATCGTGATGCTCGATTTTACGCTACAATTGCCTACAATGGATGCTACTATCC
>CAZDSY010000177.1:0-4826 GCA_964508285.1 uncultured Paludibacter sp. | reverse complement strand
CCGGTATAAGACGCACCAAAGTTCAGAATACTTTCTTGTGAATAAATATTTTTTAAAAACATGAAATTTAAAATGAATAATAGTGATAGTAAAAGTTTTGTTCTCATTAAATCCATTTTTTAATTTTTATTTCATAATTGACAGGTATATACATCATAAAGAACAGAAATTTTAATTCAACATTACAATAATTGAAAAATAACCATAAAAGCACTTGTATTCACTATAAAATTATAGTTTCGCCACATATTAGCTTATAATTTCTTACTATTATGATGCATATAATTTTTTAACACTTTAGTTATTTCCCTCTTTTTTTTGTAAACCAAATATGCTAAACAAGAACACTTATTTTTTTGGCAAAAATACTACTGCAAAAAAAATTCTGAAATAACAACTAATAATGAATTTACAACAACATAAATAGTAACAAAAGGTGAATACGACATTCTTTTTGAATTATATTTTAGTTTCTTGTAAAATCAAATTTGCAAATATAAATTTCAAGTCAAAAAACACTTATTTGCATTCAAATTAAGGTTATTCACCTTAAAAATGAGTGTATTTTATACATTTATTTGTATTTTTGCCTGCAATGCATTTGTAATTTATATTACATTCATTTTACAATATCGTCATTAATTACACCATAAAGAACACACATTACAAATGACCGATTTTTTGCATATTCTCGAAACATTGGAACCAATAACACTTGAGGAGATGAATGATGTAAAACTGTTGGACAGAACAGATACAAAGTTTACTTTTCACATAAAAATGTTACCGGAAATTTTAGCAATGGCATCGGCACATTACAGAGTGTTAACCATTCACAACAATCGTTTTGCACGCTACGAAACCCGATACTTCGACACACCTCAATTTGAAATGTTTATCAACCACCATAACGGAAAATTGAACAGAAACAAAGTACGATTCCGTACTTATCTTGATTCCGGATTGCATTTTTTCGAAGTTAAAATAAAAACCAATAAGGGACGAACTAAAAAATCGAGAGTAAAACGTGAAACTAACGACTTTTCAATAACAGATAAAGCTGAACAGTTACTTTCAAAGAAAACACATTACACTCCAGATGAATTATGTGAGGCAATCAGAATTTATTATAATCGTATAACCCTAGTAAGTAACAACCTTACAGAAAGACTTACCATTGATTTCGATTTAAGATATCAAAAAAACGAAACTGTAAAAACTTATCCTGAATTGGTAATTGCAGAAGTAAAGCAGGATAAATCGGCACATTCCTTTTTCGTAAAACTTATGAACGATTACAGAATTAAGGATATATCGATGAGCAAGTACTGTCTGGGTATATCCAGCCTTGTAAATAATGTAAAGAAAAATAATTTTAAACCCAAAATTTCTTATGTCAACAAACTTTGTAACGCATGTTCGAACTAAGTATCTCAGTCTGATTTTTATGTTTATGTTGCTTTTTTCGCCATCAGAGTCAAAAGCTACTGCACCGATTCTTGATTCAGCTTTTCTTTCCGAAGAAGCTCAGTTGCTTGAAAACGGAACGGACACAAAAAAAGATGGCAAAGAAGTTGAAATTACTTCGAAATTTTTCTTTAGTCTGGGATTTGATCTACTTACCATTGGACTGATTATTATACTTATATACTATCCAAACTATAAAAAGTTAGATACAATTTTTACATTTGTAATGTTTAACGTAACGATATTTTTACTCACCTATGTATTAAACACGGTAAAAATATCGATGGGTGCAGCTTTCGGGTTGTTTGCTGTATTCTCCATGTTAAGATATCGTACTTCGGGTATCGACATGAAGGATATGACGTATCTTTTTATATTCATTGCCATGGGTTTGATAAGTGCTATTGAAATGGATTTTTACGAAAACGTCATCATTAGTTGTATGGTCATTGGATTTACAATGATTCTTGACACAAAACTGATTTTAAAGCGCGAATCGTCCAAAACTATCCGATACGAAAAAATTGATATGATAAAACCCGAAAGGCAAGAAGAGTTAATAAAAGAACTTAAAGAACGCACAGGACTAAATGTACATAGAGTTTCGATAGCAGAAATCGACTTTTTGAGAGATGTGGCGATGATAAACATTTATTACTACGATTAATGCCTGTAATGATACATGAAAATTTTAAATAGAACAATAATCACATTATTTGGATTATTTCTAGTGCCTTACACATTTTCTCAAACCAGTAATTTTGGAACTTGGTCGAGCATTGGTATCGAGAAAAAAATAACAAAAAAATGGAATGTGGAAACCGAAACTGAATTGAGAACAATCGGTGGAAACAATTTATATTTTGTCCGTCTTATAGAAAGATGGAACATTGGTGTGACTACAAATTATGATTTCAATAAAAATATAAGCTTAGGTGTAGGTTACGATTTCATGAACAAGCTTGACACTAAATACAAAAATTACCAGTTTCGTAACCGATTTAATTTCGCAGGAACAGGAAAACTGAAGTTTTATGATTTTACATTCAGTTTGCGTGAAAGAATTCAGACCACTTTTAAAGATGACAGCAAAAGATTATACAGTGATGGCACTATCGACACTTATAAAATGAATCCTGAATGGTCGTGGCGCAACAGACTTAAAATAAGTTACAATATACCTAACTTTAAAATAAATCCGTCCATATCTGCGGAAACATTTTATCAGCTGAACAATCCTGATGGTAACAGATTTGAAAATATCCGATACATCCTTTCTTTCGACTATAAATACAAGAAGCGTAATCTGTTTGAATTTTACGGCGTTTACAATTCTGAATTAATATCTGAGGATTCTTTTGGAAGATATGTTTTGGGTGTTGGTTATAAATATTCTTTTTGATTTCTCGCAAAGATGAAAAATATATTAATTGTCCTTTCTGTTTTATTTGCAACAGTGTTTACTGCCTGCGATCCGGAGAATGTAATTATCAACCTAAAAAAAAATAACGATACTTTAGATGCTGTTTGGGATACAACTAAGGTAGCAACCATTACATTAAATAATACTTCTATTACTTCTACAAAAAAATCTGTAATAATTAACGGTGCTACTGCTACCATAACCAAACCCGGCAATTATAAAATAAGTGGTAAACTAACAGATGGACAAATCATTGTAAAAACATTAGAAGAAGGTCGTGTAAGATTAATTCTGAATAACGTGAACATCTCAAATTCTACCACATCTCCAATTTTTATTGCCAATGCGGAACGCACAATAATTGTTTTACCGAAAGGAACAGAAAATTCATTTACCGATGGAAATAATTACACAGTCACAGCTGACAGTTTGAATGCCCCAATTTTTAGTAAGGACGACCTGGTAATTTTTGGCGAAGGTGTTTTAAATGTAACCGGCAACTACAAGGGAGGAATAAGCTCGCGAGATGAATTGGATATTTTAAGTGGCATCATCAACGTAAAAGCAGTTACTACAGGCATCAGAGGGAAAGATAATTTGCGAATCGAAACGGGAACATTTAATATAAGTTGTGGTGGAGACGCACTGAAATCCGACAATGATTCGCTTGAAACAAAAGGCTTTATAAACATTAAGAACGGAACTTTTAAACTCAATTCGGCTAACGGCGACGGAATTACCGCTTCGAAAGTTACAACCATTGAAGGTGGAAATTTCGACATAACGACCGGTGGTGGTAGTGAAGTTGAATTAGACTCGTTAGGTCCTTCCACAAAAGGAATTAAAGGTACACAAGGTGTCAAAATTATGGGCGGAACATTTCTGATAAATTCTCAGGATAACAGTATTCACTCTTCTAAAACCGTAGAAATTTTAGGCGGTGATTTTACCATCTACACAGGCAATCGCGCTTTGAAAGCCGACTCAATGCTTACAATAATCGATGGAAATTTTGATGTAAAAGAAGCTTTTAAAGGAATCAGCAGCCACAGGTTAAAAATTAAGAACGGAAATATTTCCATTAACTCACGCAACGACTGCTTAAAAGCTACACTCGGCGAAGATATTACTGAAAACGATGGCAGTTTAATAGAAATAAGCGGAGGCACTCTGCTACTATCAACTGAAAAAGGCGATGCAGTGGATAGTAACGGCAATATTGAAATACTTGGCGGAACATTAGTGTTACAAGGCTCACAAACTATACCCGACGATGCCATTTCGCACCGATCAATCTTTATTATTAGTGGTGGAAATCTCTTTGCCGTTGGAGCAAGCACATTAACACCAACTTCCGAAACAGTACAAAATTCGGTTCTCATTAAATTCAGGTCTTATTTATCGCCAAACACACATATCTGTATTCAGGATGAAAACAATACTCCTGTGATTATCTTTAAAATTCAAAAATATGCAGTTTATGCTTTGTTCTCAACATCCTCATTAATTACCGGTAAAACATACAGCATATACTCAGGCGGAATCGCTACAGGAACCGAGAAAAATGGTTTTTACTTCAGCGGAACCTATACTCCCGGAACAAAACGCGGAAGTTTTACAGTAAAAACAGGTCATAATTCAGTAAACCTATAATTTACTGATTTACTTACCATAATTACATGATGAGTTAAAGAGTTAAAGATTTAAACTACAAGCGACAGGAATGTCGCTTTTTTAGTGCTCTTTAGGAAAAAAATTATACTTTCTTTCCTTAATAATTATGCTCACTTTTTGAAATTACGCTTTTTATAACTTCGTTTTTGAAAAACCTTAGGAATTTTTTTAACTAAACAGAAAAAAAATTACATTGTTTATGTATAAAAAAGAAATAAATACTTATTTTAGTGCACTGAAAAAAACAATAAAATTTTTAATT
>CAZDSY010000176.1:0-4890 GCA_964508285.1 uncultured Paludibacter sp. | reverse complement strand
GTAAAAAAACGCGATTTGACGGGTGCGGTATCATCGGTGAAAACTTCCGATATTATTCAAACACCAACATCAAACGCAATGGAAGCCATACAGGGTAGGGTAGCTGGTATGGATATTACACGTTCAAGCGGAGGTGCCGGCGCAGGTGTAAATATTCTGATTCGTGGAACCAAAACTATTGGATATACCGATATGTTTGGAAATAAAACCCGAAACACTGAGCCATTGTTTATTATTGATGGAGTACAGGGCGGTTCATATTCCGATTTGAATCCTAACGACATCGAAAGTATCGATGTGTTAAAAGATGCATCTTCTACAGCCATTTATGGTTCACTTGGAGCAAATGGAGTTGTTATTATTACTACAAAAAAAGGTAAAGAAAACAAAGTAAATGTAACATTAGATAGTTACTATGGAGTTAATGGTTTTGTAGATTATCCAACACCTCGCACAGGAGAGTCCTATATGAATGTTCGCAGAGAAGCATATCGTACTGTAGGGCAATGGGCGTCAACTGCTGATGACTATAAAATCTTTACAAATGAAGAATGGAATGCTATTCAGAATAACCAATGGGTAAACTGGGTTGATTTAGTTACCAGACAAGGAGTTCAGCAAAGTCATAATGTTACTTTTTCATCGGGTAAGGATAAAGTAAAATCGTATCTGTCCTTAGGATATTTTAATGAACAGGGCGTTTTTGAAAAAGATGACATTACCAAATATACGCTTCGTACAAATCTGGATTATGAAGTAAAAAATTGGATGTCGGTAGGAGTTAGTTCACAACTTACTTATTTTGATAGAAATTCTGTTCCAAGCAGTATGCTAACGCAGGCTTTAACATATATTCCACTTGGAACACCCTACGATGAAAATGGCAATATTGTATTATTTCCTGTGTCGGGCGATGCCAATAGATTGTCACCCTTAGCAAATTATGTGAGTGATGATAAAGCGATTAATAATACAGTCTCTGTACGAACTTTTAATACAGCATATTTATTGATCGAACCGGTTAAAAACCTGAAATTCCGTTCAAATTTATCTGCTGCCATAAATGCTTCGCGTCAGGGTATTTTCAATGGAAAAAACTCTACTTCGCAGTTTGGTGGTAGTTATACCAATCAAGCAAGTGCTACTAATTCATTATACAGAAATTATTCATGGGATAATATTTTGACATTTGCAGAAAAAATTAACGATCATAATTTTGAAGCAACTGCAATTTCTACATGGATGAAAACCATTGATGAAGGATATTATGCATCGGGCTATAATCAATTGCTTGATTCATACATGTATTATTCGTTGGGAGCTACAGAACCTGCAAGTCGTTCAATCACATCTAATTACATACAAACCCAGACTTTTGGTTTTGCAGGACGTCTTTCTTACAATTATCTTGGCAAATACTTCCTTACTGCAACTGCTCGTTGGGATGGCTCTTCTGTATTAGCTCCCGGACATCAATGGGATTTCTTCCCATCGGTTTCCGCTGCATGGCGCGTAAGCGACGAAAGTTTCCTTGAAAATGCCACTTCATGGCTCAGTAATTTAAAACTCAGAGTAAGTTACGGTACTACAGGAAATGCCGGCGCACCTGCTTATGCAACCCAGGGTGGTAGTGTATCTGCAAATACAAAATTCGGATTTAATGATACCGCAGCAACCGTTTATCAGTTTGGATATTTGGTTGGCAACCCTGATTTAGGTTGGGAAAAATCAACCACTACCAATATTGGTTTGGACTTTGGCATTTTAAAGAATCGGATTGATTTGAATATCGATTTATACAATATTGACACAAAAGACATTCTGATGGCACGAAGTTTACCACCTTCAACAGGTGCAGGAGGAGCAAGTTCTGCGCAATTCTCAACTTATCAGAACATAGGCAAAACAAACAACAAAGGAATTGAAATTGCCTTGAATACTGTTAATATTCAATCAAAAGACTTCAAATGGAACTCAACATTAACTTTTGCGGCAAATCAGGAAAAAATTGTTTCATTAATTACAGATGCCGACATTATTCAGGGACAGAATGCCGAAGTTTCATCTCTTTTAATAGGACGTCCTATCAATTCGTTTTATTCTTACAAACTTGACGGCATTTGGCAATTGGGCGAAGAAGAAGAAATGGCAAAATACAAACTCAATGGTGTGGATAATGTGTTTAAACCGGGTTCGTTAAAAGTAATTGACCGCGATGGCGATATGAATATTACTTCTGCCGACCGTCAGTATCTTGGAAGTCGTTCACCTAAATGGACAGCAGGATTCAATAATTCTATTTCATATAAAGGTTTTGATTTAAATGTATATATGGTAATGCGTTGGGGACAAATGATTGATGCTGAATTTTTGGGTAGATTTGATCCCTCAGGAGTATCAAACAGTCCTGCACATCTGGATTACTGGACTCCTGAAAATCCATCGAATGATTTCCCACGTCCCAAAAAGGATGGCAAATTGTTTGATTATTATGGCTACATGTCGCTAAATTACATAGATGGTTCATATTTTAAAATTAAAAACGTAAACTTGGGGTACACTTTACCTGCAAAACTAACAAATCAGGTTGGTATCAGCAAATTACGGATCTATGCAACAGCCTCAAACTTACTAACCGCTTCAAAAAGTCATTTGATTCAAAACTATGACCCTGAAAGAGGCGGAAGTGAAACAATGCCATTAACAAAACAATTGGTGTTTGGTTTAAATTTGAATTTTTAATGCTGAAAAATAAATTATTATGAAAACAAAAATAAAATCAGGTATATTAATTTCAGCTATTTGCGCTATTATTTTCAGCTCATGTAGTCTTGAAGAGTTTAATCCATCCGGTTCAACAGCCACGAACGTATTCAATACTGAAATAGGTATGAATACTTTGGTAAATGCAGCTTATTATAATTTCAGAGCGCAATTTTATGGTCGCGAGGATGTTATGTTCTTATGGGAAGGTGGTACTGACCTTTGGTATATGGCAGGAAAAGGTACTTATGCTGATCAGTTACTTACTTATACCGCAAAACTCGATCCTACAACAGGTCAGATAAAAAACACTTGGCAGCGTTTGTATGAAATTGTAAATTATGCAAATGCAGGTATAAACAGGATAGAAGGTGTCACTTTTGCAAATCCAACAACTAAACTTACAAAAGAAGGAGAACTTCGTTTTGTTCGTGCTTATGCTTACTGGATGATAGCCGAAGCATTTGGAGGGGTTACCTTACGTACTACAGAAACGTCCGGTGTGCCATTAACTGCTCAGCGAAGCTCTTTAAAAGATTTCTACGATTTGATCATATCTGATTTGGAAAGAGCCGTGGAAATACTTCCAGTTACGCAAACAGAATATGGTCGTGCTGATAAAAAAGCTGCCATTGGATTATTGGCACGTGCGGCATTAACAAGAGCTTCTTATCTTGAATACTTTGAGAATAATAAAACTGAAGCAAATAAGTTCTACCAAAAAGCTCTTGATGCCGCAGATGATCTGATTAAAAATCAGGCTACCTACAAATGTAGTTTGTATCCAAAATTTGAAGATGTTTTTGAACCTGCAAATAACAAAAACAATGCGGAAGCGCTTTGGGCAGTTACACATTCAACCAACACTGCTCTGAATCCACAATCAAGCAATCCCAACCGTTTATTCAGATGGTATTTAGCAAAATATACAGGTTTGTGTGGAATGCCATCGACCGAAGTTCCTGAATATGGTAGAGATGGTGCAAGCCGAATGATGCCTACAAAGTATTTACTCAATGTGTTTAATGAGAATATTGATTCAAGGTATTATGGTTCATTCCGTGAAGATTACAAAATACCTTTGACTGCTTCAAAATACTCTTGGTCGGCAACAGATATAACACGTTTTGGGAAATCGTTTGCAGCAGGTTCGGTTACCATTAACCCGGGGGACACAGCTTTGTTTTATACTAAAAAGGTAATCGCTGATAAAGCTACTCGTAGTTATGGAGTTAAAGACATAAACGATACTTATAATGCGGATGGCAGTATTTCTACAAATGCAAGTAACAACATTTATTACCCTGCTCTTCGCAAATTTCGCGATCCAGACAGAACGCCAGGTTCTGATGCCGGTACAAAAAATGTAATTGTTATGCGATTGGCTGAGATGTATTTGATTGCCGCAGAAGCTGCTATGAAACTAAATATAACCACAGCCGGAAAATCACCAGCGGATTACATTAATGTGCTTCGTACGCGTGCTGCAATCAAAACTCCTGTCGATTATACTGCTGCGATGCAAGTTACAAATTCGCAAATTGACCTGAATTTTATTCTTGACGAAAGAGCAAGAGAATTGTGTGGTGAACATCTTCGTTGGCCTGATTTAAAAAGAACAAAACAGCTTGAAAATCGATTAGGCTCAGGCAAACAAAATCCTGACATTACGGCATTTAATCCTGCAAAACATTATTTACGTCCTGTTCCACAGGCTGAATTGGATGTGCTTCAGAATAAGGATGAATACGGACAGAATCCGAATTATTAAAAATTTTATTTCTTAATCATTCCTCTACCGGCATTAGCAAACTGATTCTTTGTTAATGCCGGTTTTGTTTATTTTTTGTTTTTATCATATCAACTTAGATACAAAACAGTTATTTTTACGTCTTACAAATGCAAACATGTAATTTTATATTTTACAATATATTTTTGCATAAAAGGAACACCTATTTTGCTGTAATTCATATTAATCCAATTGTAAATTGTAATTTTTTCATTGTAAATTATATATTAATATCTCATGAGAAGAGTTCAAATAATTTCAATTCTTATACTACTAACTTTTTCATTAAACGCCACAATATCGGTTTCATTCCTTAAAACCGAAGGCATGACAAATCC
>CAZDSY010000175.1:0-4953 GCA_964508285.1 uncultured Paludibacter sp. | reverse complement strand
AACCACCAACAAATTTAACCGGATGTTTAAATAGGGTTGGCATGTCCCGAAAATTGACTGGATTTTCAGGTTGTGTAAAAAAAAGAGCGTGACCCCGAAAAGCTTAAAAATGAGTAGGGAAATTTCTTAAAAAATAATTACAATGAAAAAAATTAAAATATTTGCATCTCTGTTACTCGTATCGGTTATTTTTATATCGTGTGAAAAGGAAGAAACAATATCTACCGAAACTTCCGTTAAAGATAAAGGTTATGTGGTTGAAAATGGATATATTAGATTTTATTCGAAAGAAACTTTCATTAATTCGATTGATTATATTTCAAGTTTATCAAATATTGAAAGAGAAAAGTGGGAAAGAAAAATAAATTTTACCTCTCAATATAGTTTAGTCAATAGATTAATTAATGAAGAATTAATTAAAGATAGTATAAATAGAATCATATACAAAAATTCAGATTTATCAAAAGTAGATAAAAGGGAATATCATTCTGATTATTATTACATTTTAAAATCAAAAGGCATAATTAAAATAGTCGAAGAAGGAACTCAAAACGAATATTGGGATTATAATGTATTTGATAGAAATTCAACAAAATACATAAACGAAGAAGGTATATTTGCAATAGCCGACACCCTTTATCAAATTTCTGACAAATCAATTAAATGCATAAAACTTTCATCTAACAAATCAAAAAATGAACATCTTATAGAATTAAATAAAAGTAAAAACATTATTTATAAAGTTTCAGATTCAAATAATGCAAACCAAAATCAACCTGTAAGTGGTGAAATATGGGCTGATTCATGGACAACAGAAGGGCGATGGCCATCCGTACAAAAAAGAATAAAAGTTGGAATAGAACTCTCTTTAGTTGAATTTTTAATTTCATCGCAAACTATACGGTTTAAACATAATTTTTACGTAAAATGCCAAAAAACAAATTTATTTAATGTATGGATATACGATTGGTCAAGTGTTGAAATAAATGGAAATTGGAAAATTGGAGTTTATGCTTATCCGCAATATTACGAAAACTCGGTGAATTACATAACAAATTGTAGCGATTTAAGTGGATGTGTAAATCCTGAAACAGGCTCACTTACACCATTTGGCAGCATCTTTATAGTTAACCCTAACTCAACAAACAGAGCAGTTTACTGGGAAATAAATTATGAGCATTCACCCACATACAGTTATTATCATTGGACTGCTAAAAGAAGTGATATGAATGGCATGTCAACACTCACATATAATTTTCAACAATAGAATAAATACTTGACATTGAAGATATGTATTATAAGTTAAAAACGTAAATTAAACATCTGCAATCACCTAATTATCACAAATTACTCTTGTGTTTTTTGTCCGATTAAATGTTTCAGAATAGATGTAAAAACTTATAATACATATCTAAATATTAAAATCTACATACACTCATCACTTTCCCTGTTAAGCTCATTAAAAAATGTTTAAGCAAAAAATTTTATACTTTCTTAATGTTATACTATGTTTTTCTTTGGTTTCCTGCACTAAAGAAATTGAGATTGATATACGTGATTTTGAGAAGAAAATTGTTGTAAATTCACTTTTATCTACTGATCGTGAATTCAAATTACACATATCTAACACAGTAAAACAAACTGATACTTTCTCTATCTTTAGAGATAGTGTCAGAGTTATACTGTATGAAGACATGAAAATAGTATTTAATGAAAAATTTTACTCCAACAATATCACAAGTTCTTATATACCAAAATCAGGGAAAACATATTGTTTAAAGATATTAATTGATGGTTACGACACGTTATATGCTTACGACACTATTCCTAAAAAAAACAGTATCATTGATGGAGTAAAAAAACCTGTTTCGATGGATGAATATGGCACTCAGATTTGTAATATCAGCATAACAATTACAGATCCGGGAAATGAAAAGAATTATTATGAAATAATTTTCCCGGGGGCACAATATGATTGGGAAAATGAAATTACAGATCCTGTGCTTCTCAACGAGGGAGATGTAGGATACTTTCCGGACACTTATTTTTTTTCCGATGAGTTATTTAATGGAACCACCTATACTTTAAATATTAAAAGACAAACAGGATTTTATTCAGCTACAAAAGTCATATTAAGGAACATAAGTTATAATTACTATATGTATAGAAAATATTGGACTCGTCACTCTTATAACCAAAAAGGGAATGACATTGGTATTGGCAGTCTGATTTATATGGGTGAGCCCCAACCTATGTTTAACAATATTATTAATGGATACGGAATTTTTGCCGGCTTTTATCAAAACGAACCTTTTACTTTAAGACTAATTGAAGATTAAAAATTCGATGAAAAAACATATTATTTTAGCACTAATTCATTTCATATTTATATCTGTCAGTTCGCAAAATATTATTATTAAAGGCTATGTAAATGACTTTAACACAGGCGAGACGATCATAGGTGTAAATATTTTCGATACTATTAGCCTTACAGGCACTACAACTAACAAATTCGGATATTTCACTTTACAAGTGAAGAGTGCTGAGACACATACCCTTCGTTTTTCTCATGTAGGATATGAAACAAAAATACTCACACTCAAATTTGACACAGACACAATTCTGAAAATAGGTCTGAAATTATCAACCAATAATTTGAAAGAAGTAACCGTTTCATCCCAAAAAAAATTGGAAGACCGGCCAGAAATAAGCAAAATGAACATTCCGGTTTCAACCTTCGTAACACTACCTTCGATAAGTGGTGAGCCTGACATTTTAAAGGCTATTCAACTTTTACCCGGCGTACACATGGGAGCTGAAAACACAAATGGGTTATTTGTTCGCGGAGGCTCTCCAGATCAAAATTTATTTTTATTGGATGATGTTACACTTTATAGTGTTAATCATTTAGGCGGATTTTTTTCTGTGTTCGATCCGGCAATGCTAAAAAGTGTTGAAATTTACAAAGGCGGCTTTCCAGCACGATTTGGAGGCAGAATTTCAAGTGTTGTGGATGTCAGAAATAAGGATGGAAATTTGTTTGAACATCATGGCGAAATATCAGCCGGATTAGTATCAGGTAAATTATTTCTCGAAGGTCCGCTAAAAAGTAGCAAATCATCTTATGCTCTTTCATATCGCATGAGCAATTTTGGCTTATATTCTTTGTTAATGAACAAGTTACAGGGGGTTAATTATACCCAGGGGTACAATTTTTACGATCTGAATTTTAAAACAAATTTCATTCTCTCGCCCAGAAACCGGTTATTCTTCAGTATATATACTGGCAGTGATAACATTTATTACAAAGAAAAAGATGTTAGCGTTGAAAGGACTAATTATATATATTCCGGAAAATCCGACATTAGTTGGGGTAACAATGCAGGAAGCTTACGTTGGTTACACATATTTGAAAATGGTCTATTTAACAATGTTACACTATCACTTACTGATTACAGATATATAAATAGCGTTGAGAGTATTGTTAAAAACAAAACAAATAATACAAAACTGATAGATTACTACGTTTCACAATCAGGGATTAAAGATTTATCCCTAAAAAGCGATGCCGAAATTCCGCTTACTAACAATATCATTAGATTCGGACTTTCATTTGTTAAACATTGGTTTAAGACGGGATCCGTTACACATTCACAATTACAATCCGATACTGACAAAAAAACTTTCATATCTGATTTAGGTTCCTACGATATTTACTCGTATTTCGAATATGAATTTAACATGCTAAAAAGTATAAATGCTAATGTAGGTTTCAGATCGGGCATGTATGTGGTGAACAATAAAATTTTTCCTGTATTTGAACCTCGTTTTGTATTAAACTACAAACTGCTACCATCAGTTTCCTTAAAAACTTCGTTTTGTTCGATGAATCAAAATATTCATTTGCTCTCCAATTCGGACGGAGGTTTCCCTACAGATATTTGGATCCCGGCTACTGACAAAATTAAACCTGAAAATTCCGACCAGTTTTCAATAGGAATAGCTCATACTTCGTTAAATAACTATGAATTTAGCATGGAAATTTACACTAAAAAAATTAGAAATCTCATTGATTATAAAGATGGTATTATTGTTAGCAACTATCATCAAAACTGGGAGAAAAAATTAGAAACCGGTGGGGTAGGCAAAACCAACGGAATCGAGTTGTTATTACAAAAGAAATATGGTAGCTTTAACGGTTGGGCTGCATATACACTTTCATCAAACAAACGCAAGTTCGCAAATATCAATAATGGCAAAGAATTTCATCATATTTATGATCAAACTCACAACATTTCACTTACAGGAAATTATACTTTCAATAATTCTATAACATTATCTGCTGTATGGATGTATCATTCCGGAAATTTTATTACACTTCCTTCGGCTAAATACCAGCTTATTAATTACAATTTTTCAGACAAAGAAGACTTTTCAGTTGTAGAAATTTATACTGAAAAAAACGGATATCGATTGCCCGCCTACCATCGATTAGATTTAAGTATCAATAAATCAAAACAATTAAAAAAAGGCAGAAGAAATTGGTCTATTAATGTATTTAATTTATATAATCGTCAAAATGCTTACTACCTATTTTATAAAAAGTCTGAAGACGGAAGCACCAAACTTTATCAACGAAGTTTTTTCCCGATTATAGTAAATGTAGGTTATTCATATAAATGGTGAACTAATAATTAATTCCATAACAAAACCGTAAAGTTTTTTCAACAGTTTTGATGTCGGATTTATCTGCATTGAACACTGTAAATAATTGTAAATAATTGTTACAATTAATGTACTTATCTTAAGGAATAAATTTCTCTGCATAAAAATATTGAAGCCATAAATATCAAAATTAACTATTAGTTTTCAATTCTATACACTCTAAACCACACATTTTATGTTATACAACACAAAAAAAGAAAAAAAAAAAAAAAATTGCAGGGTTAAAAA
>CAZDSY010000174.1:0-4994 GCA_964508285.1 uncultured Paludibacter sp. | reverse complement strand
TAAAATTTCACGCCAGCATATAGTGTAATTTAATCTGTCAAAGTAGAATTAAAATTATTCAAATAAAAAAAGTAACCCTTTTAAATTTTTATTTACGGGTTACTTTTTTGTCTGTCTTCCTCAGGAATATTTAAATCAAACATTCTTCAATTGTACTTAAATCAACCAAAATGGTTAATCTGTTTAAAATTATAGCTAAATTACTTTACTAATGTCAAGAGCCACATTCGAGAACTTTTTAATTTTTTCATTACTAATTGAGAATGTTCGTAATTTAGACATCTAAATATTTCTTCTGAAAAATTTTTACTAACTCTATCAATTGATTTTCATGTAACTTGTTCACTCGTTTACTTGTATACTTGTTTACTATTTTTTCTTCGCTGGTTTCTATGCTCCCAAGGCGCTACAGGGTTTGTATCACGCCATAACCCGATTCGAGCTGCTCTGGCTTGAATTTCAAGTTTTGATAAATCTTCGTCTGAATTATACTTTTTAAAATGCCAGGCCAAACCGGCTTTTATCATCTCATGTCCGAGTTCACGCCCATCGGGTAAATAACTCCATGCTACCACCCTACCGTACCGATCAGTATCTGTCTGAACAATTCGAACTCTCTGAGCCATGCATAACTCTCCAAGATAGTTTTTTGAAACACGATAAAAAGCCATACCGCGCTCTGGAGCATCTATTCCTTCCATTCGTATGCGAATCGTTTGATTTTCTTCAGTAAGTAAATCGTAAGTATCACCATCGATAATGGTGATAACTTTCCCTGTAATGGATTTTTCAGTAGATAGCGAACGTCTTTCACCGGTTTTTACACAGGAAAATGAAAACACAAGTAAAACAAGAAGTGTTAATCTGTAAAAATTCATAGTTTATTCTTTATAATGCAGAAACTACTTGTTGTTAATAACCAGTGCAGCAATCACACCCGGCACCCAACCAATCAAGGTTAAAATAAAAACTATAAGAAACGATCCGCAACCTTTATCGACAACTGCGAGTGGCGGAAAAATAATGCAAAGCAAAACACGCCAAATAGACATACCTTTTCAATTTTATGAATTAATTATACAGCAAAATTACAATTTCAATTTGTTTTTTAAATAGAAAAGTTTACAAATTTTAATTATGAACTAAAAAAACAAATGCAAGTTGAATTTGATTTTCTGGCTCAGTAAAGATTGAAATTATTTGGAATTAAAATTAACCTAAACAGAACAAACCATTTGCCTACAAACATTTTAATTATTTTCACAAAAAATTCCCGACTACACATTATTAGAAATCGGGGGAAGCAATTTGAACCATTCAATTTATAATATATTAACTCAACTTTCGAAAACTTCTAATTTATTGATATTCTAATGATTTTAAATGTGTAAAATCAGATTATCAAATAGTTATACAAAAATTACTTTTATAAAATTTTGTTCTTTAGACCTCTCCCCTAACCCCTCTCCACCTCTATCGCCCTTTGGGCACTTTATCTCAATGAGAAAGAAAAAGGAATAATAATTTTAAGAGGGGAACAGTTCAGAGCTAGTATAAAATTTATTTCATATTTGTAAATAATTTAAATAAAACATATTATACGTGCGAAAGTTAAATTACATAACATGACCTATTTTGATTAAGAGCAGTCTAAATAGGCTGAACATAAACTTCAAAGTTTTTCAAAAAAATTCATCTATTTTTGTAAGCCAATCAATTTTTAATTTAATGAACAAACTGCAATCCCAAAGCCTGCTTACAAATTACCTATTACTACTAAACGGCGTACTTTGCATATCATGGTCGGCAATATTGGTTAAAACAGCTAATATCACCGGATTTGGTTCAGGATTTTACAGGCTTTTGTTTGGTACAATTGGTATTTTACCGGTTTGGTATTTTTTCCGTAAACCGGTTTACAGCATTCGCGGAATCAAATTTGCGATTGTTTGCGGAATTCTTTTTGCCTTTGATATTGCTACATGGAACTCATCTATAATGCTTTCAAAAGCATCAGTCTCCACTCTTCTGGCTAATCTGGCTCCCGTTTGGGTAGGTTTGGGAGCATTAATATTTTTCAGAGAAAAGCCTGCAAAACTTTTCTGGTTTGGAACAATGATTGCCCTAACGGGTGTAGCAGTAATTATCGGTTTCGATCAAATTAAACTCACGGGGTTAACATCAGGAAATTTACTTGCAATACTCGCAAGCGTTTTTTACGGTGCTTATTTGCTTACTGTACGCAAAGGTAGAAATACACTTGATACTGTTTCGTTTACAGCAGTTTCAATGATTACCAGCACCATTGTATTAGGCATAATATGTTTTGTTACGTCCACTCCACTTTCAGGTTTCAGTAATGTAACATGGGTTTCGCTTATTGCTCTTGGTTTGATTCCACAGCTTGTGGGTTGGTTAGCCATCAATCAGGCATTGGGACATATTCATCCTACACTTGCATCAGTAACTTTACTAAGTCAAAGTGTTTTTACTGCACTTTTTTCAGTTCCTGTGCTTGACGAAATGCTTACAAATGCTGAAATTATAGGTGCTATAGTCGTTTTAGCGGGGATTTTTCTCGTAAATTACCGCAATCAACAAAAAAAGAATAATGAATAAACCATACACTTTCCTCGGTAATTTCCCCTACAACAATTATAATCAAGTTCTGAAACAGGAATTTGGAGGCAGAGTACAAAAAATATCCATCCACGCTGGATTTACCTGTCCGAATCGCGATGGAAGCAAAGGAAAAGGCGGTTGCACATATTGCAACAATCAATCTTTCGTACCTGAGTATTGCCATCCAATTAAAAGCATCACTCAACAGGTTAACGAAGGGATTGACTTTTTTAAACGAAAATACGAAAATCAGGCTTATCTCGCTTATTTCCAATCGTACACGAATACATACGATGCTCTTGAAAATCTTAAACAAATTTACGAAGAGGCACTTCAACACCCGAAGGTAAAAGGTATCGTAATAGGTACACGTCCCGATTGTGTAAACGACGAAATTTTGAAATATTTTGCTGATTTATCCGAAAAATATTATGTGATGATTGAATATGGTGTGGAATCGACTGAAAACAACACCCTTGCATTTATAAATCGGGGACACGATTATAAATGTTCGGTGGAAGCTATCAGGAAAACAGCTGCTTTGGGAATTAAAACCGGTGCTCATTTTATTCTCGGTTTACCGCACGAAACAAAAGATACAATTTTAAACCACGCCCGAAAAATCTCTGAGTTACCGCTTACAGCCATCAAACTACATCAACTGCAACTGATAATAGGTACTAAAATGGCACATCAATTCGCAACCAATCCTGAATGGTTTCGTTTGATGACTGCCAATGAATATATTGATCTTGCTATCGATTTTCTGGAATTGCTCAATCCCAAAATAGCTGTGGAGCGATTTGTTTCGCAGTCGCCATCTGAACTTCTCATTTCGCCCGATTGGGGTTTGAAAAACTTTGAATTTGTTGCTAAAATTGAAAAACGTTTGCGTGAAAGGAATACGTGGCAAGGAAAGTTAATTAATACAGCCCTTCACCCCTAAAAGGAAACAGAAAATAATATTGAAAATTTCAAAAAGAATATTTTGATTTTCATAGAATATTTACAAAATAAAATTTAACTCCACTTTAGTGGTTGGGGGCTCTATCACTCCACCTGCTTCACTCCCACTAACCTGTCATATCTTTCGCCCCAACCACGGTGATAAACATAAATCGTATATTCGTTGCGGGTTTGCCAGTAACTGCCATCAATTTTTTGGACCGATGCTTTTCGGGCACCTTTGGGCACAAACCAGTATTGATAATTATAACCACCCTGTTTTAATAATATCGACTTATAGTACATTTCGTTTTTCGAATCGTATTGCATACGGGAGTTATCATTCATTTGGTTATAATTAAATTCCCCACCCAAGTAAATTTGTCCATCAAAAAAAGGTTGTTGAACGGGCAGTCGAAAATGTACGAGCATATAATCAGCCTCGGTATGTACATTTTCGAACGACTCCTGAAAGTTTATCAGAAATTTGCCATTAACATCAAAATTATGCATATAAGTTCTGGAAGTGTTTACCTTATCGGGTGTGAGAAAAACTTCATAATGTGGCTGAACATATTTCACATTTTCAATGCCTTCGCTGGCAGAATAAACCGATGATATATCGAACCGATGATATTCATTACCACCTTCAAAAATAAGTTGTCGATTGTTGGCATAACTGAGCTTATCGCCTGAAAGAAATGTGGGTTTCAATTCACTTACTTCATTATCCAATCGGTTGTTCTGGCGCACCACTACTTTAATTTCAGTATTTGGGTCTCGAACTTTGTAGCCATTAAGCGAAACTTCCAAATCAATTTGTTGCAATCGACCATTCAGTTCTGTATCAGTATTTCCACGTACGATAGCTGATATGCCAACTTTTGGTTCTATTATCGAAAAACATGCAACAGCTACAGGGTCTTCAGGTTTATTATCCTGATAAATAATCACAGCATAATTCCCTGAGATTTTGAACGACATATTTTCATTTGGCAAATAAAAACGGTATTGCGTATATAGATATGTAGTGTTGACTGATAGTTCGTAGTCACTTATTACTGCATTTGTAAATCCCGAAAGATATTCATTACTCATTAAATCCGAAGGTGTACGGTTGGCATTCAGGTGAATCACTTTATAACGATAAGTGCGTGATTCGTGAGACATTTGGTCAAAACTGAACTCAAGTATATCACTTCCATTAAGTTCAATAATCGGTAAAAGAAATTTTTGATCCTTTATTCCGGCTTGAAGAGTTTTAATATCGGATTTATAAATGCATGTCGAAAGTGGTGTCTGACTTGAAAGAGCAAAAGTTTGAGAAACCAAAAATATTATCAAAAAATTTTTGAACATAAATTCTTAATTTTTGTTTGTGAATACTGATTTATTCAATAACCTTGCCACAAATATAATTATTATTT
>CAZDSY010000173.1:0-5001 GCA_964508285.1 uncultured Paludibacter sp. | reverse complement strand
GCAAAATATACAGCTTTAAAGTTACAGCTGTTAACGATGGAGGCGAAAGTTTCCCATCTGAAGTTTTATCAGTTTATCGTTCTCCAACTGAACTAGGAGAAGTGCTGATTATTAACGGATTCGATCGTTTGAGTGGACCTGATTCTTTTACGAAAAATGGCACTGAAGCAGGTTTTCTACAACTACAAGATGCAGGCGTTCCGTGGATAAGTGACATTAGTTTTACGGGAAAACAATATGATTTTAACAGAAATTCGAAATATATTGATAACTATGCTCCCGGGTTTGGTGCAAGCGAAAAAACACACGAAACACAGGTTATTGCTGGTAACACTTTCGATTATCCATATCTGCACGGCAATGCAATAAAAGCCGCTGGGTTTTCGTTTGTTTCATGTTCTGTTTTATCTGTTTTAAATAACGATATCAACCTGAAAAATTTTAAATATGTTGATTTCATAGCCGGGAAACAAAAACAAACTGAAAACCAAAACAAACGAAATAACTTGTTATTTAAAACTTTTCCGTTAGATTTGCAGGAAAAAATAGCTACTTATCTGCTTAACGGAGGAAACCTGATAGTGAGTGGCGCTTATATTGCTTCTGATATTGCTGATAAAGTTTTTGTGAGCACAAAAGAAAAATTGTTTCTGGAAAATTTGCTTAAAATAAAATTCATTAAAAGAGTAAATACTTCGAACAACCGAATTGTCACGAAAAATATAGCATTTACAGGATTTAAACAGGGTGATTTCAGTTTTTATAACATGGCAAACAAAACTTCGTATTATATTGAAACTGCAGATATAATTGAACCGGCTTCAACAGGAGCATTTACTTTTTGCAGTTACGGTAACGATAATCAGAGTGCCGGAGTTGCATATAGCGGAAATTACAAAGTTTGTGCACTTGGATTTCCATTCGAAACCATAATATCTGAAAAAGATCGTAATAAACTAATGGAAAGCATATTATATTTTCTATCAAGAAAAAACAAGGAAATAATATTTTAGTATTAATTGCAAAAAAAATTAAAACAGTAAAATTCTTTACATTTCAGAAGGCAATCAAGCAAACATCTTAATTGAAAATAATATCACAATGAAAACAAAACTATTTTTCTTACTATCAACAGTAATTCTGGTAAGTTCGTGTAAATTCTCCGGAAGTACTATGCCTTCGGTTAGTGGATCACGTTATGAAGTTCTGGTAGTAATGGACGACGCAAACTGGAAAGCGCCTTCGGGCAGAGCCTTATATTCTCTTTTGACACAGGAGATGAAAGGATTGCCGCAACCTGAACCAGTAATGGATGTATCGCAATGCTCGAGGGCAGTTTTTTCGGATGTATTGAAACCATCGCGAAACCTGATTCTCACTGAAATCTCTGATAAATATACTGGACCGAAAATATTATATTCGAAGGATAAATTTGCGCATCCGCAATCCGTTGTAAGAATTGTTGCTCCCAATGACTCAGTTTTCGAAGCAACCATAAACACTTACGGCGAACAGATTCTGGATTATTTTATTCGTACCGAACGCGAGAGACAACAACGCTATAATGAAGATTATCTGAACGATAAAGCGATTGCTGAAGTAGAAAAAATGTTTGGGATAAAAATTGATATACCTCTGGGAATTACCAGAACTACTAAAAAGCAGGATTTTTACTGGATTAACAACGGACAACCTAATGTTCGGCTCGATTTGGTAATATATTCGTACCCATACACAGATAAAAATACTTTTACCAAAGATTTTCTGATTGCAAAACGCGATTCTGTCTTTAAAAAAAATATCTCTGGTGAATTACCCGGCTCATACCCCGGTACTGAAACTAAATATATGGACCCGATTTTCAGAGAAATTTGGGTAAACAACGGATACTGTGCTGAATTACGCGGGCTTTGGAAAATGTTTAATGGAGCTTCAATGGGCGGTCCGTTTTACAGTCATACCCGCCTCGATGAAATTAATCAACGTATCATAACTGTTGATGGTTTTGTTTTTGCACCCGGAACTAAAAAACGCAATCATATCCGGCAACTCGAAGCGATTATTTATTCTATGAAACTTCCTCAGGAAATTAATGCGCTCAACGAAGTTTCAGTAGTTGCAACTAAAGAAGATAAGAAATAAAAAGCGTTTAAAGAAATTATTAAAACCACACCCGAAAATTTTATATTTGCAGTAAAATACAATCAAAACAATTATGGATAACGAAAAAATTATAACAGGCATTTCACATGGTGATATAAACGGCATAGGATATGAAGTAATTCTAAAAACGCTGGTTGATGTAAGAATACTTGATATGATTACACCTGTTATCTATGGTTCATCAAAAGCTGCTGCATTCTACCGTAAATTATTTGATATACAGGGACTAAGTTTTAATCAGGTAAACTCGGTAAATGATATCCATACAAAAAAAATTAATATTGTAAATTGCATCGACGATGAATTGAAAGTAGAGCCCGGACGCATAACCGAAGAAGCCGGAAAGGCTTCTTTTGCAGCGTTGGAAAAAGCAACTTCCGATCTAAAATCAGGAGCTCTCCAAGTATTGGTTACAGCTCCTATCAACAAAAAAAACATACAGTCCGCTGCATTTCATTTTCCCGGGCATACGGAATATCTGAGTGAAAAATTCGGTGGTGATAATACTCCTCTTATGTTGCTCATTAACGATGTAATGCGGGTAGCTGTAGTTACCGGTCATGTTCCTGTGGGTAAAATTTCAGAATTATTAACCACTGATTTGATTCTCGAAAAACTTCGCGTACTTAATCTGAGTTTAAAATCAGATTTTAGAATAATTAAACCACGCATTGCTGTTTTAGGTTTAAACCCTCATGCAGGCGACGAAGGGGTTATAGGTAACGAAGAAGCCAATGTTATTTTACCTGCATTGAAACTTGCCGAAAAAGAAGCGATCTGCTGCATGGGTCCTTATCCGGCTGATGGTTTTTTTGGTTCCGGACATTTCAACCGCTTCGATGCCGTTCTTGCCATGTATCACGATCAGGGTTTAATTCCTTTTAAAACCATATCGATGGACTCAGGCGTTAATTTCACTGCCGGATTACCCGTTATACGTACTTCGCCTGCTCATGGCACCGGTTACGACATAGCAGGAAAAAACGTAGCCTCAGAAGATTCATTCCGTCAAGCTATTTACACAGCCTGCGATATTTATAATAATCGAAAATGGCATACTGAGATTAATGCTAATCCACTTAAAGTGGAGCAACGTGCCGAACGGAGTGGAAGACCTGAATAACTCCGACAGTATCAATATTTAACCTTTGTAAATATTTTAAACTGTTATTTGTTTTGCATTGTTTGCTGTTATCACTTTTGTAATTTTACATCAAAAAGCTATTATCAGGCATCTCAAACATTAATTTCTTTATTTAAACATTTATAAATCACAAAATTTCCTGCAATGAAAAAAATTTCTATTCTCTTACTTGCAGTATTCATACTTTCGGCTGCTGCATATTCTCAAAACTACAAAAGTGTAAAAGTTACGCTCGACAATGGTTTGATAATTAAAGGTAAAAACGCCCTTATTGGCAACGAATCGGTATCACTTACCACTAACTCTGGACCGAAAACTTACTCACTCGATGAAGTTACACTTATCCAGGCAAAGCAGGGTAAAGCCGGATCATGGGCGCTTGGTTGCGGTGCCGGTTGTCTTGCTTTTGAATTAATTTATGGCGCTGCAAATGGTTTTAGGGGAGTAGATTTAAATGGAAATGAAACTTCTGTGGGGCAGTTTTTAGTTGGAGCTGCGTTTGAAACTGCTATTGGAGCAGGAATCGGATATTTAATTGGGGCAATTCTCGATAAAGAAGAAGTGGTTTACCTTGGAAGTAAACCAAAATTAAGTAATTTAAATTTTAATGTCAGCACCGACCGTTTAACAAAATATGACCCGTTAACTACAGGTTTAAAACTATCTTGCAGATTTTAAACATTACAGAACAACTTCTACAGGAACGCTATTGTTTTTATCAAAAGCGTTCCTGTTTTTTATTAAATTGTTCAGAAATTCGATTTAACAGCTTGTTCAGAGATTTTTATCATATTATAAAAGGTTTTTTCTTTTTCCTTATTTTATTGATTTCGGCAAATTCTGCATCACAGAATCTTACTGATCTTATTAGCTTTGCAAATCAACTTGCCGAAATCCGGAATTTTTCTTCTGCCATTCAGGAATATCGAAGGGCTTATTTTTTTGCTCCTGACAGTGAAAAATTCGCAATTGCGAATAAAATTGCTGATTGTTATATTTCTGAAAATAACTTGAAAGGAGCAAAAGCTTTTTGCGACTCAGCAATTTTATATTCAATTTCAGATTCTGCACGAACCGAAAGTTATTTAAAAAAAATAACTTGCATTATTCTTGATAAACAATTTGGCGATGCGCTTGTTGCACTAAATAAAATTCATTTCAATTTTAACCTGCACTTACAAACAAAAAAAAACATACTTACAGGTATTACATACTTGGGACTGTACGATTACAAAAACGCATATACTTTTTTCATACAAGCTATTGATAAAAATGACTCAATAATGGTCGAAAAAATTAATCGAATATTCAGCTTAACAAACAAAATCCAACAGCCAAATCCATTGCTCGCAGGTGGAATGAGTATGATTCTTCCCGGAAGTGGACAAATGTATGCAGGACAATTGATTGAAGGAATAAACTCATTGGCATTGCTTGCCGGCATCACTTATCTTGGTATTTCACTTCCTCCGTTGCAAATTTTATTTTCATCATTGCTAATGCGCTACTATATGGGTGGATTTACAAGAGCTTACCGATATGCTTTGGAAAAAAGAGAAATTCACAGGCAAGAATTTTCTAATAATGTTATTAGTTTATTTCCGGGTAATGAGGCACACCTGAAAAACAATATTCGTGTAAATGAGTTTAATGAATTCCGCAAACAGGTTTTTGATTCCGACAAAGAGTTTCCA
>CAZDSY010000172.1:0-5063 GCA_964508285.1 uncultured Paludibacter sp. | reverse complement strand
AAATCTTTTGAAATTAATCCGTTGTTAAATGGTTGATGCGTGCTGCCTTCGTCAGTGCTCAAATAAATATTTCTATTTGTTACAATAAACAAGCTGTCTTTATTTCCAACCAGGATATCCTTTACATTTTCATTTCCAAAACCATCGTCGGGTAAATTTACTGTTCGCCAGTTTTTGCCTTCATCCGATGATTTCAGATAGTATTTCGCACCGAAATTGATGTAATGATTGTTTTTTGTGTCGATAACATAATTGAGAACATCAATATTATTATCAAGATTTACTGCAGGACTTATTAAATTGCCCATCGGAGTTTCTTCCCAATTGGCACCATCGTTGGTGGATTTATAAAGTTTTCTGTTTGCCGATGCATACAAATCGCCGTTTTCTCTTTCGAAAACTGCAAAAATGTGTACGTTTGTACCGAAAACAGTAAGTTTAGTCCAACTATCGCCATTGTTAACACTTCGGAATAATCCTCCACCCGTAGCTGCCAATATGGTACCTTTTTTAGTAACAATAATTTGGTGTACACCCTGCTGACTTCCAATCGAAAATCCATTGGTGAGATACCCCCAGTTTTCCCCCTGATTTGTGCTTCGCATTATTCCGCTGATATTTCCAAGAAAAATCGCGCCATTATTTTCGCAAATACTCTGTATATTTATTCCGTAAGAATGAATTCTTTGCCAAGTTTTGCCTTTATCCGAACTCGTAAATGCGCTCCCATTGGTGGTTGTGTAATATTTTCCATCGCTGCCTTCACTGAAATACTTTGCAAAAGTAGCGCGATAGCCATCGGCCGATAATTTAAAATCAGCTTCAGATTGTTTTGATTTGAATAATCCAAAACCATACTGACTTACAATTACCTCGCCCGAAGCAGTTGTGGTCAAACAATCGTTAATTCCGGTAACTTCAAGTCCGTTGGCAAACGTTGTCCATGAATCTCCACCATCGGTGGATTTAAGTAAGCCAACAACCCGCGTACTTGCGAACATAATCCCGTTTTCATCAGCAACAAGATTGGTGGGTGTCTGCGGAAATGTTGGAGGATTATAGGTGTAAGTCCATGTTTTTCCCTCATCAGTGGATTTTTGAATGGTAGTACCCGTCAGTAAAAACAAACTGTTGTTCAGATAAAACAATTTACTTCCGTTAGGGCTTAACTGCAAAGGTGTAGTTGCACTCCAGTTATTTCCTCCATCGGTGGATTTGTAAATGCCGTTATTCTCAGTTAAAACTATGAAAAGAAGTGTATTGCTAATGGGAATGATATCCGAAATATTTTTCTTAGGTAAGCCGTTTGTAGTGATAAATGTCCATGATGTGCCGTTGTTATCGGACTTTGCCAATTCTGAACCAAGTATTTGATAATATGTTCCATCAGCGGTTGAAGTTGTGATTCCTGTTCCCCAAATCTGGTTGGGTAATGCTTGCCACGTTTTCCCCAAATCTTTCGATACAAAAGTTATGCTTTTTGTGCCAGTTGAAGTGGTAACAAAAATATCTCCGTTTATACCTTTTCTTAAAGCTGTAATTTTTGTGAAAGGTGTGTTGTTCGAATTTAATCCTTCATTTGAAGGGAACCATGAATCGCCATTGTTTGATGAACGATAAATGCCTCCAAAATCAGTAGCAAGTAATAAGTCGTTATTTTCGAGGCGTAACATGGCAATTCCCACACCACCTAAAGGTCCTCCTGTTTGTACCCAATTTGCAAAAGTTGATGTTGCTGAAAAAAAGGCAGCAATGATTAGCATTTTTACTGTTTTCATAAATGGTAGTATTTAATGTTTGTGATTAAACTAATTACAATAATGAAAAGTTTACAGCGCAATGAATTTTTATGAATAAATTTTAAATCATTTATGAAGGAGATTTCCTGATTTTTTTAATGTGATACAAATTGACAGAAAAATACATTATAAAAAATAAATAAACAGCATTAGCGAATAAAAACAGTTGTATATTTTTGCCGGAATGTGAAATTTTACTATCTTTGCACTCGCTTTTTGAAAAACACCATTTTGGCGGGATAGCTCAGTAGGTTAGAGCGTCGGATTCATAACCCGGAGGTCACGAGTTCAACTCTCGTTCCCGCTACGAATAAAAGGACTTATCACTAAATTTTAGTGGTAAGTCTTTTTTTTTTGTTGAAGAGTTTAAATTATGTTTGTAATTTTACGAACAACAAACAACAATAAACAAACAACCATGATTTGTTGCAATAAATCAATAGATACTGAAAAACTGGCACGTTTTGCCAAAGCTTTGGGACATCCAACCCGCATCGAAATACTGTGCTTTTTAGTCTCTTTGGATAGTTGCTACTTTGATGATATACAAAACGAACTGCCAATAGTTAAAGCAACTGTTTCTCAGCATTTGAAAGAATTGAAAGACGCAGGACTTATTCATGGAGAGATAGAAACTCCAAAAGTGAAGTACTGTATCAATCGTGAAAACTGGGAAAAAGCCCAACAATTATTCAGTATATTTTTCGAAAGCAGAAAAGAAAAAATAAGTTGTTCTTACAGTTATTTCTTCACTATCAACATTTTTAAAAATATGGAAACATTGTTATCCGCTAAAAGCGGAAATTTATTTTCAATTCAATTTACAGGGCTTTATAGTCCTGTTTTTTTGTTTATTCTTTTAATTAAGCCCTCCATAATCGAAATTTAGTGCCATCTGAGGGTTTTTTGTTCGGATTTTTTCTCGTTCTTTTTGTTCATCAACTACTTTCCTCCAACTTCTCTCTGGGTCTTCAAAAAAGGCATACATATTTATATTTATGTAACTCATTAGCTGGTGTTTTACAATTGACATCCTATTTGAAAATGCCCATTTCTTTTTGATTTTGCTTTTGAGTATAGTCAAAAGCAGATTTGCTATCATCACAGCCCATATTTGAATGATAATTGCATTCTCATTATCTCCCAGAAAGTACTTTAATGGAAAATTCTGTTTGAGCTGTTTAAAAAGCAGCTCTATTTGCCACCTCTTCTTATAGATCAACGCAATTTCTTTCGCCGTAAAATCAAAATTATTCGTTAAGAATTCAAATACACGCCCATTATCATCATCCCAAAATGCAATTCGTCTGGCTTTATGCTTTAATTCTTTGTTTTTTCCATACGCAAGTTCAATTTCTTCATCTTTCAGGACACCTGCATGTGCATCGTCCGGAATATCGAACTCTTGTTTGGCTTTGTATAACGCATTATCTTTCAAACGGGTTACATACCATATCTTTTTGCTCGTAAACACCTCATATTGTTCGTAATTAACATATCCTTTATCGAAACAAATAAATGAATTTTCGGGCAAAACAACATCCCTCAAAAGTACATGGTAATGCTTTGCAGCTTCCGTGTATTTAATAAAACAAGGCATATTATTCTGTGCATCAATAATTGTATGTGTCTTTATTCCACCCTTTTTCTTTCCGTTGCCTGGCTTCCGACCAACTCCTTTGAGTATCTCTTTAAACAAGGTTATGGTGGTGGAATCCATGATATACAACCGAACCATATCTTTTTTACTCAATCTGCTGTCCGATAAAATATCCTTATGCCGACTGTATGTGTCATAATAAACTTTGGCAAACAGTTCATTTGGACGTCGAACATTGGCATCGGATAAAGTCGAACGACGCACAATATAATCTAAGCCCAAATGTTGTAATTTGGTTGCATGGGATAAAAGGCCAATACAGTGTCCCGTATCGAATGACAACCTTCAAATACAGCAAATAGCATTACTTACTACAACATGTTTATAACTTGTAAATTTCTTTACGTATTTGTCTGCTTCTAACTCCTTAG
Source organism: uncultured Paludibacter sp. (assembly GCA_964508285.1). Lineage (GTDB taxonomy): Bacteria > Bacteroidota > Bacteroidia > Bacteroidales > Paludibacteraceae > Paludibacter. Next base: position 1,233 of record CAZDSY010000172.1, on the reverse strand, counting down.
AAACACATTTTATATGTGATTTATCCAAATAATTTAAAAACTGTCCGAATATCGGCTGTCCGATAAAATTTGTATCTTTGACCATGAATTTGATTTTGAGTTGCAATCATAAAATTAATTCATATGAGGCAATTTCTTCGGACGTTGCCTCTTCTTATTTTTTATTTACCGGACAACAATGATAAAAATTATAATTCAAATTGAATCAACTTATTTTTACCAAAAACAGGTGCTTTTGTGCGGTCAAATACATCAAAATTTCAATCCAATTACTTTGATTGGATGATATTTGATAATAATTAACGAACTCAATTGCTTTACATGGTGGACTATAACCTAAATGAATAATTGGTTTTAGGTATGAAAGATACATAAAAAATGACCACACTTAGATGGTCATTAAAAGTTACAAAAAATCATGTAAAAACTACTTTTTCCATGAACTTAAAGGAATTCAGGTCGAAAACGGCATGTGATTTATAAATTGTCATTCATAAACCCAAACAGCCTTATTTGTGTAAATTTCATCTTCAATCTGCCTTAGAATAAAAGCAGCCACGCTGGCTCGTGAAATGGACGGACTTCCTTTTATCATTACATTTTCTGAACCGTGTTTGATGTCTGTTTTCAAAGGTCCATCTGTTAGTCCACCCGGACGAACAAAAGTCCAATTCAGTGTACTTTGAGCAATGCATTGCTCGTTCACAGTATGGTCGGCCAATGGTATGCGAAGCATCAGATCGGCAATGAAGAACCGAACCGGTTGTGCCATAAGTGCACGGCTGTTGCCGGCGCCAATGCTCGACATGTAGATGAAACGCTTCACCTTTTCTTCTTCCATGGCTTTGATAATGTTTTGAATTCCCTCCATAAATTCTGTGGCATGTTTCGTTAGGGAATTTCCGCCAAGCGTTGAAACACATACATCTGATCCGGTTATTGTAGATTTAATTTTGGCTGCGTCATTCAGTTGTCCAACTACAACTTTCAGATTTTCATTTTCCTGTTTTATGGATTCAGACCTTCGAACGAAAGCGATAACTTCATGTCCGGCTGCTAATGCCTGTTTTGTGAGTAATAAGCCTGTTTTTCCGCTGGCTCCAAAAATTACTATTTTCATATGGTGATTTTTTAAATAACACGCAGGGTGGTGAAAAGGTTTTTACTAAATCAGATCAAAAATCACTATTGTCCGATAAAAATTATTTGATAAATTAAAAGTGCACGGACAAA
>CAZDSY010000171.1:0-5142 GCA_964508285.1 uncultured Paludibacter sp. | reverse complement strand
AAAAAGTTAAAATAAAATTTTCAAACGAAATATTTTAAACAAACATATTTAATAATTTAAAACCCAAAAAACTAACATGAAAAAAATTACTTTTTTGAAAACGTTGCTAATGGTGGTTATGCTGTTGATAGGGAATACTATTCTTTATGCACAAACTACTATAAATTTCGACACAGATGCTAACTGGATACAGGCAGGGTCAACCTCTTTAACTTCATATGGGAATCACGCATACGTTGAATCTGGTGTAACAATTCAAGGAACAAATGTATTACGAAACACTACATCAACACAAGATGGTTTTGCTGGTGCGATTGGCAAATATTCGATGCGTGTTGGAAATACAGAAAGTTCAAAGGTAGCAATTTCAATTCCAACAGGAGGCCTCGGTGAATTTTCAATTAAAATAAGAAGGTGGGATAATAGTCCGATGCCTAATTACACAGTAAAATACACCACCAACGGAGGAACAGACTGGACTTCTTTAACAAATATTGACGGAACATTATTAACAACAAGTGATTTTTTTACTTATAGTAGTGGTACTATAAATAGCAGTGCATCAAATATTGTAATAGAAATTCAGAATACCAGCACTACCGAAAGAATAATGATAGATGATTTTACATGGACAGGCTATGGATCCTCCACCCCCACCGTAGCCGCTCCCACATTCGACCCTGCAGCCGGAACATACACTTCAGCACAGAATGTAACTATATCAACAACTACTGATGGGGCTTCAATTTATTATACCACCAATGGAGATGAACCTACAGAATCTTCCACGCTTTACACTGCTCCTGTAGCAATAAGTACAACTACAACTTTAAAAGCTAAAGCTTATAAAGCAGGTATGGATCCGAGTGCTACAGCCACAGCCGTCTATACAATCAACCAAGCTCCGACTATTACGGTTACAGAAACTGCACTTTCCGGCTTTACCTACGTTGTTGACAATGGACCTTCGGACGCTCAGCAATTTACTTTTAGCGGTAGCAATCTGACAGAAGATTTGACCGTTACAGCTCCGGCAAATTACCAGATTTCAATCGACGGAGCAAACGATAATTATCACAACAGTTTGGCTTTCACTCCTGTAAGTGGGTCGGTTGCCAACACTTCTCTATATGTGCGTTTAATTGCCGGACTGACTGCCGGAGATTACACCGGAAATATTACCCTTACTTCTACCGGTGCAGCACAAAAAACTATTGCATTGAGCGGTAAAGTAACCCTACCGGTAGTAAAACCTGCCGTTATAATTTCCGAAGTGTATGGCGGCGGTGGCAATTCAGGTGCTACTTTGATAAATGACTTTATTGAGCTTTATAATACATCAAACGAAACAGTAGAAATTGGGGGTTGGAGTGTACAATACTACAGTGAAAATGGAAACGGGGCAGCAACCGAATCAAACATTTTTGTAATTCCTGAAGGGAAATATATACCTGCAGGTGCCCATTTCTTAATAAAAGCTGCTGCAGGTTCAGGTGGTACGGAATATTTATTTCAACCTGATGCTGCATGTAATTTAGCTTTACGTGCTACAGGCGGTAAAATTATTTTATACAACACTAGTGCAGCCCAAAATATTACTGATATCAATTCTATTACAAGTAATCCAAATTTTGTTGACTATGTTCCTTACGGAACGACTGCTGTACCTGTTTGGGGTTCTGCTATGAGTAGTAACACTTCAAACACTACTTCTGCTTCGCGCAAAATTGTTCCACCTGCATTAATAGGAGCTCAAAAAGTAAGATCGGCTGTAAATTACGTTTATACGGGAAACATTGGCAACGATTTTACAGTTACCACTCCAAGTCCAACTTCAACGGGTTTAAATACCGGTGTAAACAATACAAAACTTGAATTGAGTATCTACCCATCCAACGGAAAGATTCATTTTAATGCTACATCTGGCGAAAAGATTGAAATTTTCAACGCAGTAGGTCAGCGCATTGTCAACAAGCTTAGCACTGATGGACTCAACAGCATTTCAGTCGATGCAAAAGGTGTGCTGCTTGTAAAAGTTGGCGAACGCATTGGTAAAGTAATACTGTAATCTGCAAGTTTTTATTAAAAATTAATTTCAGTCATACAATGAAACGGGATTTTCGTTAAAAGCGAAAATCCCGTTTTTTCATTTACTAAAGATTTGAAAATATGCAAATTATGGATGTAAAAAAACTCTCTGAAACAGATCAGAGAGTTTAACGTACGGTTGATAGCGGGAAAATACATGAAAGAAAATTAATACTCAATCACGCGAGGCAGTTCTTTAGCTTGGGCCACCCAGCCTTCAACTTCGGCAAGTGTAGGTATCTTGCGCGTGAGTCTTTTTGCTTCGTTTACTTCCTGCATTTTGGCAACAAGATTTTCGGGATTTCGTTGCGCAAGTTCGGGTACGGTGTCCACTCCTGCAGCTTCGAGTAATTCTGAAAATTCCTGTCCAATCCCTTTAATGCGGAAAAGATCGGCCATGTTCGTTATTTTCAGTATGAAACTTTCGGACAAGCCACTGAGTTCTGCCAATTCTTTACGTTGTTTTTTGGTTTTTCCTGCTTCTAAAAGCTTATCTACAGTAGTTACACCTGCATTGCGTAATTTTTCGCCGGAAACAGGACCTACACCTTCAATTTCTTCGATTTTGTAATTAGCCATGATATTCGTTTTTATCATTTTAGTTTATTCCTACTCTTCTGGCTTTTCGGAATTTGCCCCTCGCACATACTCTGCAAGGTGAGTCGTTTGTTTATGGTTTCAGAACTCCATTTATTGCAAATATATTCATTTTTTTTCAGAATATAATATTTTCTTGCATTTATTCGTTAAATATTACAAAGTTGCACATATACCATTATGTTAATGTTTTACAGCAATAGAAAATAATTGGGCAAATCAATCAACCTTTTGATACTACGGATTGTTTTAACTAATATAATTAATGAGTTTACGGTTTCCTTATGTAGTACCTTTAATATCAACAAATCATGAACTCAACACAAAAATTAAATTTTCAGAGAGTTTATAACCGTATTAAACGGGAGGTAAACTTTATCACACAATCATCGCTTGTGAATTTTCGGGATGAAATACGCGCTGATGCTCAGCGCATTGTGCTCGAATTAAAACCGGAAATTGAAAATTGGATTGAACAGCTAAAATCGAAAGAATTGTCCTGTGCAGAATTGTATTGTTACATTCAACAAAAAAAAGATGTGATTGAAATCAGGGGATTAAATGATACGAATTTATCGGAAAACGAAATAGCTTTAGTAAAAAATGCCTTGCTTCAACTAATTTCAAACACAATAATTAATACTTATCTTAGTTCACTTTTCGAGAAACCATGCTTTTCCGACAAAGCTCTATTAGAAAAAAACGATACGATTTTCTTTTAAAAAATAAGTTGATCAAGTCAATTTTTCATTATTATTTACTATAGTGTAAATGTATAACATTGATAACTAAAAAATAATCTTAAAAGCATAATAAACACTTTCTATATGAAAGACACGTTCAACAAAGTTGAAAATTTAAAAAAATAATTTAACTATATTACTTTCAAGCAGAATTTACAGAAAACTAATCTTGTGTAAAAGAAATGAAATTTCACATAAAAACACAAAAAAAACAAAATACCCGCATAGAAAAAGCTTTATGCGGGTATTTAAGTTTAAGAAAAAACAGAAAAATCGACTGTATTGTAAAAAATTGAATGGTAATCAATTATTTTTTAGCTTCGCCGATGGATACTTTTCTGAATTCTTTTAACAGTTTTTCGAGATCGAGAGAAACTTTGCGTGCACGTGTTCCTGCAGCTTTGTTACCTTTTTCAACCTGAGCAGCTGCATCTTTTGCAAATGCTTCGTAAGCTCCAGCGATTTTTTTTACCAGTTCTTCCATTGTTTTTCAAATTTAGTTAGTTATTAAATTTACATGTTAGTTCGTGCAAATATAATTAAAATTAGTTTTTTACAACAGTAAAAAGGAGATATTTTTCAAAAACATGTTTTTTTTTTTTGTTTTTAGGTGATTTTTTTGAACAATTTTGTCGTTAATATGCAGAAAATGTACAAAAAAGTGCTTTTGAAAGTGTCATCAATGTAATTTTCGATTGAATCCAACAGTTAAAATTGTTAGTAAAAAAAGAAAAAGAAAAACAATGCAGCATGGGATGGTCTGATACTTTCGCAATAACCCAAGGTATTTCTGTTCGAATTCATCACCCGCCCATCTTCTACAAATCCGATTGTATTACGGTTTGAGTTCATTACCCTTCCTGCTTCAATATATCCTATTGTATTACGGTTTGAGTCCATCACCCGACCATCATCAAAATATCCAATGGTGTTTCGGTTCGAATTCATTATCCGTACATCCTCAATGTATCCTATTGTATTTCGATTGGAATTCATTACTCTTCCGTTCTCTATATAACCTACTGTGTTTCGGTTTGAATTCATTACTCTCTGCGCCAAAACTCCTCCGGATAACAATAAGAGCATAAATATCGGTATAATTTTTACAATCACAGAGTTTGACATCTTTAAGCAAAATAAATAATGTGTTTTCAATATATTAACTTTATCTTACATCCAAAAGCAAGGAAAAAATGAACGCTTATTGTTAAATGCTTAAAATATTTACGAATGACTTACAAATGTAAAAGTTTTTCATTTAGAATTAAGTGTATTAAGGTCTGAAAAATTCAATTTTTGTACAGCCCATCTCTTGGCAACAATCGTTTCAGATTGGCAATGTTGTAAACTGTTACCGCCTGAATAACCGATGTGTATTCCATATATTCCGGAATACTCATATCGTATCTGTCGCGAGTTGTATGCCATATTTCGCGGTAACTGAAATTGTAGCCATGCGGATCGGTGTTAACAAAAGAAACAACCGGAACGCCATTCATGGCAAAATAAGCATGATCGCTTCCTCCTGCAGTAGTGGGTACAGGTTGTTGTGGTTTATTGCTTATTTCAACTTTAAAGGGGATACGGGGATCGTAGTTTTCAAGTCCTTCAGTACATTTCAGAATATCTTCGTACCAGTTTTGAGGCACAGCAAGTCCCGATGCTGCGGTAGGTCCGCCATCACGGTTAAAATAGTTTGATATTTTAGGCAGTT
>CAZDSY010000170.1:0-5191 GCA_964508285.1 uncultured Paludibacter sp. | reverse complement strand
ACTGTGATGATGCGAAGAACCTATAAGAAATATATTTTCAAACTTACTTTCAGGATCCAATTGAGCAAATACTTCGGCAGCAGTTCTTCCGGAAAAAACATATCCGGCATGAGGCGAGATTAATCCTGAAATATTCCCCAACTGCTTACTCTCTGAATTTCGGAGATATTCTTTAACCTCGGCTTCAAGTTGTTTTACATCTGAAGGATAAAACTTACCCGCAACAGCAGGCTTGCGCAGTTTTGAGTTATATGCTTCCATACTGATATGAATAAAAAGCAAATATAATCATTATTTGAGGAAATTGTTATGGTTTTACAACCTGCAATTAAGCGATAAAACAATGAAAACCCATTAATTTACATAACTAAAATCCAATGAATATGATAAATAACAGATTACTTTAACATAGTAAATTTTCGATATATTAATGTATGTTAATTTATCGAGGGGGGGGTAATTTAACTTTCGAAATAAAGTTTTATTTTTGTATGTGAAATTTTGAAACTAACGAGATGTTAGCTTCCCAGGCAGATAAGCTCTTACTTTAACCGGTTTTGTATCCTGAATTATTCAGAGTGTGTTTTGTTTACATTTACCTCTCTTTTTTACTTTCAACGGATAATAAAATCAGTTTTATTCCGCTTATCTGAAAATAAACATCAACAAATAAAATTAAGCAATTTTCAAAATAATTTGTACCTGCTGTCATAAAACAGGTTTGCCTCCTGAATTATAAATCGGGGACAAAAAACAAAGCCCTTGCGCAAGGCTAAACTACGAAAGATAACCGACCAAAGTTCTTTTTCGTTACCAATGATTGTATCAACCATTCGTATTTATTTAACATTACACAAAGGCAGAAACAAAACTACTACAAAAAACCACAATTTCGGCATTTCACAGCCTAAACTGTTGATGTTTAAGATTATTTAATCATTAACATGCTAAAGGGATAAATAAAACGTTGCCAAACATCAACAATTTAAGCCGACGAAAAAACACTCCCGAAAAAATTACGGGAGATTACACAAAACCATGGCAAAGAAGCATTTCTTATGCCGTAAAATCAAAAGTAGCTAAATTAAAAACATTGCATAACGGAAAGCATGTATAATCGTCAAGATTTCATTCTTTCGAAAAAAATAAGTTTAAAATGAAAAAATATATCAATTTAAGCATATTAGTACTAATTCTATTTTCAGCAACATTTTGCAAACAAGATGAATCATTGATTATTAATGAATTTTCACAATATGTAACAAATACTTTTACACAAAACTTAAATTCAGGAGTTGATTCAGTTCAAACAATTAAGTCAGAACATCCCTTGATTAAAAAAGCTTTAGAATCAAGTTATTTTAAGAATAATTTAAATGACTTTGAATATATTGAAGCGAACAGTTGTATCTATTTTTACAATGATGGAACTGCTGCTTTGCTAATAAGTAACAATTTAGGGGATAAAGTATTTGCTTATATTTTCAAAATTGACAATACTGAATATATAGATTCTTATGCTTCTGAAATTAACTTACGACCAATTCAAATGAATAATTCATTATCAAATGAACCTCTAATAAGTATAGTTTCACTTTCAACTGGTTTAAATTTATTAGAATACAGTCAGAATGAAGTATTAGAGTATTCAGTTGGTCGTTTTAAAGTTAAAGAAACCTGGGGTGCTTGTATGAAAGATGCAATAAAAAGGCTCTACGATGATTGGGATAATGATGCTATTGGAACATTTTCTTGTTGGGTAACCGGACCTTTATGTGTTATTGGCGGAGGAATTGCATGTGGAATTAAACAACTTTAAAGAGAACCATGAAAAATAAATTGTTATTTTTTTGTTCAGTGATTTTAATAATCTCAGGAGCAATGTTAAAAGTGTTAATAAAGCCTGCAATCTCGCCTATTTTATTATCTGCTGGGGCTTTAGGTTTTTTAATATGGTTGTATTTAACAATTAAGAAGAAATAATTTGTATTCGCTAAATTCTTTCACTCAAACCGGTTAAATATAAGTCAAATTAAACGATATGCGTTGGAAAATATTTTCAGAAAACTCTTACCGAAAGTGCATTAAAAAACACAATAGAGTTTATTTGGAACAAGACCTTATATGGCTTAATAACAAAGAATTAAGATATAAACACAAAGTCAAGAAGAAACAATAAATAATATGGATACAACAACTAATTTTTCGTTAATGGCATTAATTATTTCAACTTTATTGTTGTATGTGATTGGTTTAATTGCAATGGTTCAAAGCATTATTAAATACACATACAGTAAATTTTGGTTTGCTTTGGCGCTTATATTATTTTTTTGCCCCCCACTTATATTTATCCTCATTTCGTTATGTGAAAAAGCTGAAATAAGAAAAAAGTCGGGTTCATTTGCTTTTTTAAAAGCAAAAATAAAAGTTCACATTTCTGTTGCAATTTTTATTTTTTACTATTCGCTTTATCCACTGTTTGTTCTCTTACTAAAGTACACTGCCGTAAATAATGATTGGTATAAAGAAATTGCAATGGTTTGTGTAAATATAGTTATGTTGGCTTTTATACCTCTTTATTTGTTTGTGCACAAAAAACTAAATAAAGTAATTGAGACAAAAGAATTTGACAAACAACTATAAAACAATGCAATGATTCACAAACAATGTCAATAGTGTTCTACAATAGCCGGAATCATTGTAGTTTGAGGATAGACCCTGTTTTAGCACACTACGATTTGGGTACGCTCTTTTAACAAGTATATTGGATGGGTTCTTATTAGCTATTAAGAGAGTATAAAATTATTATAAAAGAAAAGGGATATTTGATTTTCGCTACTGCATCCCAAAATACAACGTTATTTCAGCATGGTGTTGAGCTTGATGTAGGGTTAAAATTTAATTAATATATTTACCATTGTTCTTCTTTTTTGTTATTTCTAAAGGTAGAAATGAAATTAATTTTACAAACCATAATTTAAGTTTTAATGAGTATGCTTTGATTGCTAAACTACTAAACCAGAACATTTACGCTTAAGTTTAGGTTTTGGTATTGAATTAAAATATAATTATGTATAGAGTAGAATTCAAATATCACAGTTGGTTATAGCCCTAAGTGAGCATTAAATTGCAAAACCGGTTAAACTTAAGTTTTTGATTTTTCAGAAAGACAACCAGATATAATTGAGATAATTAATTGAAACACATTTATATTACTGCAAATTAAGAACTTAGCTGAGAGTTAATAAATAGAATTATATGAAAAAAAGTTCAATTTTAATTGCTATGTTAATAACTGCGACTACCACATTGATAAGTCAAGATAAAGCAACTAATTACATTTAAATGTCGGTAGGGTATAATCCTCAATATACTTATGCAAACTCTTCATCTAAAAATTCTATGTACTACTTTTCCGGAGAGTTGGGAAAAGCTTTCAAATGGATAGATATTGGAATATCTTTTGATTATGAAAATGGGCTTTATCCTTACTCTTCAGCAAATGATTTTGCTTTTACTTATCAGAATGAAGCTCGAATTTACACATCTCATAGCGATGACAGTTTTAGAGGCATTATAAATACTGCATTTCGGCTAAATCTAAATGTAAACTTAATTAAATTGTTTAGCGAAAACTCAAAACATTCGTTTAAAGTGGGTGGAAGCTATGGAGTTGGATTTACAGAAGAAATTAACAGTAATGATGAAAATAGTGACATTATATCATGGTGGTATCATTCCAGTTATAATTGGTATGGTGCATATAAATTTTTATATGAATACAGTTTAACACCGAGTGTTTCAATGGGTGCTTTTTATAATAAAGGTAAGGCTGCCGTTTTCGGACTTATTATTAAACGAAAATTCTAAAAATGCAAGTATGTTTGGTGACAATAATTGAAAAAAAATTATTAAAAGTTCAATAATAAGCAATCAATTTAATAAAAAATCATTGAATTAAAGTACTGATTGAAAAAATATCATGTTTAATCAGTAAGACATAACTATTATTGTAAATTTTGGAAAATTACAGGGAATCTGCCATTAAAACAAAAAAAGAAAAGGTATTCCTTTTCTTTTTTTGTTTGTAAGAGAACCGTAATTCTGTTTTTGTAAAATATATAGGGTCTGCTGAAAGACAATTATGTAATTAGAAAACAACGATTTAAGATTAATATATTTTAATTAAGTGCAAGTTTTTTATAGGAAAACATTAATAAATCCTGCACTCAACAGTTTACAGCAAAGAACCAAGTCCTGAAAGGACTTAATGTGAGTAACCATCGGTAAAACCGGTGGATGGGACACAAGATATGGGCAGAACCCGTAAGGGGTTCAATAAAAGCAAGTCAGGTATTGTTGAACCCTTTTCAGTGTTCTGATTTGCCTGCGGTTTCAGTCCCCGCACTTCGTACGGGGTTATACAAATTTAACCACTTCGTGGTTGCAAATAGTTTTTCAGCAGACCCTATATAGCCTTTTACAAATCAGGAACTTATTTGTTAAACAAATTCTCTTCAGTAAATTTACCGATTGCCTGATAGTTTTTATACAGTTCGAGGTACATTTTGTGGTTTTCGGCATTCGGATAGAATTCTTTGGCAAATCCCTGTCCCATAGCTTTTTGAGCATCCTGTACTTTGGCATAAACACCGGCTGCAACGGCAGCAAACATGGCTGTACCAAATGCACAAGCCTGTTCGGCTTTAGCCACTTTGATAGGCATATTCAACACATCAGCCAATGTTTGCATTACAAATGGCGATTTGAGCGAAATTCCACCGATGCCGATTATTTCTTTAATTTCCACGCCGTTTTCGATAAAGCGATCCACTATGGCTTTTGAACCGTAAGCAGTCGCTTCAACCAAAGCGCGGAAAATGAGCGGAGCAGAGCTTCCAAGCGTCAAACCTGTAATGGTTCCTTTCAGCATTTGATTTGCATCAGGCGTTCGACGACCATTCATCCAGTCAGTAGCCAAAACAGTTGATTCTGAAACAGGAACCTTAGCAGCTTCAATTGAAAGCGCAGGAATTATCTGATCCAAAGTTTCGTCAATCAGTTTTTGTTTTGTAGCTTCATCCACCAATGTGGTTTTCGACAAGATATTGACTACAGGCCATGCAACAACGTTTTTAAACCAGGCATACACATCGCCAAAGGCAGATTGACCTGCTTCCAAACCAATCAT
>CAZDSY010000169.1:0-5217 GCA_964508285.1 uncultured Paludibacter sp. | reverse complement strand
TTCTGTATATTTTATTGATATTCTTTGATTTATATACTTTTTAAGGCTTGACTAAATAATTGAAAATCAATTAATTATCTTGTGTTTTTATTTGGCAAACTCCCTGGAAATCAGTGTCTTTATAGATTATACCACTAATTTATAAAGTATGATTTTCACAGAAGCTAACACTTTTATTTCAGTTGTCAGTAGCGCTTTTAAGGGTTTATCACTCAATAAATGGCGACGTGACTTTTTAATAGAAATCTTTATGTTGTATATGGTAATTCCCGGCCGCATTAATTTTACACAAATGAGCCGATACAGTAATTATTGCGAACAACGATTTCGAAATCAATTCAAACAGAAATTTAATTTTATGAACTATAATACAGCTCTTGTAACGCCTTGTATTGGCTCTCGGACAGCCATTTCATTTGATCCGAGTCACATTGATAAACCGACCAAAAAGACACCCTATATGGGTTCTTTTTGGTCGGGTTCAGACAAATGCACCCAAATGGGTCTTGAGATTTCTCAAATCGCTTTAATCGACATCGACATAAACCAAAGTTTTCATTTAGAGGCTGTACAAACAGTACCTGTAAAAACATTAAAAACTGCTTCCATGTCGTTGCCCGATTGGTACGCTCATTCAATCATTTGTAGAAAACAAGAACTGCAAAAATTATCCAAAATTGTAGTTGCCGATGCATTCTTTTCGAAGAAAACATTTATTCAACCGCTTATGCATGAAGGATTTCATGCTTTATGCACTGAAGTATTCGATGTTATTCATTGGTTTGGATGTAACCACACTTTGCAATGCTACTCCGGTTGAAGGAGCTTTGAAAAGTGCTTCGGAAATTGCCGGAATTCTTGGTAAAAACGGTATTTCAAATGGGAGCAAAGTTTTTTTTTATTGCAAAACAGGTGTAAATGCCGGACGCATGTACTGGATTCTGAAATATCTGGGACATGAAGATGTTAGCATACTCGATGGACAAATGGATGCATGGTTTGCAGCACGAAAGCCTATTACTAAAAATCCGGCGAAACCTGCTGCCCTAACTTACTCACCCAAAGTAAATGCTTCTATACTTGTGGATAAGGCTTATGTAAAATCAAAATTGTCGTCGGCAAGTACAGTGTTAGTGGATTCGCGTAAAAAGGAAGATTATGCAGCCGGAAAAATTGGCCAGGCAGTAAATGTACCCAGTGAATCGTTGTTGAACGGTTCAAAACTCAAGCCTGTTTCCGAACTTACTGCAATTTTCGCCTCAGTACCAAAAGATAAAGAAGTAATTGCTTATTGTAAAACCGGTGTAACAGCTGGTTTTATCTACTACGTTTTAAAATCGGTATTAAAATATCCGAATGTAAAAGTATATGATGGCGCTTATCTCGACTGGACACTTAAATAATAAAAGCAGGAAATTATGAATAATAAACTATTAATTCTTTTTGTTGCCGTTTTATTTGTAGCCTGTGGACCTAAACAGCCAAAAGAATACACAACCGCTGAAGAGCTTGTAAAAGCTACTGCAGAAAAAGTGAATTTTATAAGTGCCGACGACCTGAAAGCCGAGTTAGATGCTAATAAACAGTTTTATCTTATCGATTGTCGCGAAAGCGAGGAATTTGATTCCTCTTGTATAAAAGCTGCCCTGAACATTCCACGCGGCGTGCTCGAAGGTTCAATATCTGTAAAAGCACCAAAACATCGTCAGAATGTTTATATCTATTGTAGTGATGGTAACAGATCGATATTAGCAGCACTAACGCTTTCAAAACTGAAATATTCAAATGTGAAAGTGCTCGAAGGTGGTTTTGATAATTTCAAAAAGAAGTTTCCTGAAATGGTTGAACTCAATCCCGTTCGCGGAGGCGAAGCAACAAAACCTGCTGCAAAACCCTCGGGTGGATGCGGAGGTTAATTCAATATCAATTTATTAATAAAATATCTGAAAAAATTATATGGCAAAAATGGTAATCGGACTTTCGTCCGGAAGTATTGATAAACTGCTTGGTGCAGGTGTGATAATGAGTGGAGGCGCTGCCGATGATATGGAAATAGAAGTGTATGTACTGCTTACTGCTGCGCGTGCTTTTATGAAAGGTAATGAAGAGCTTGAAGATTCATGGGTAGAATATCCGCATCTGAAAGAACAAATGAAAGCGCGAATGAATGAAATTAAAATGCCCGGTTGGATGGAATCATGGAGTCAGGTGAAAGATATGGCTGAAGTGAAAGTTTATATTTGCAGTTTGGCTGGTAAACTCTGGGGCGGTGAAAAGCTTGAAGACTTCAATGAACTGGTTGATGGTTTTACAGGGATTTTTCAATATGTGCAAGCTGCTCAGGAAGCTGATTTACATATTAGTCTCTAACATAATTTTTTAAAACTAAACTTGACAGAAAAGAGACTGTTTTGCATTTGTCAAAACAGTCTCTTTAAATTTCACACATATTTATACACCATATAAATAGCCACCGCTAATAAAAAAACAGCATATGCTTTTTTAAATGTAGCCGATGGTAGTTTTACACCGAATTTTGAGCCAATTAATGCACCTATTAAAATTCCAAAAGCAATAAAAGCCGCGCTCAAAACATTCAAATGTCCGTTTTGCGCATAAATCATTACACTTGGCAAGCCAACCGGTAATTGTAATGCAGCAAGTGATGTTGCTGCTGCTGCTTTTGCATCGTATCTGAAAATGCCGATTAACGCAGGTACAATTATCAAACCTCCGCCTTTACCAAACAATCCTGCAAAAATGCCCGCTGCTAAACCTACCAATATAAATGACCAAACAGGAAATTTATCGGGCACAGGTCGTTGAGGTTTTTGTTTTTTGTTCTTTTTGAAATAGGAGAAAATGTCGAAATAACTTATTGCTACATACATTAAAATAGCGGCGTAAAGTTTTGACAACAAACCTTCACTGATATTTACCGCAAATTCGCCCCCTCCGAACGAGCCTATAAACAATCCAAGCGAAATCCAAAGCGAATCTTTTATGTTGATTAAGCCGGCTTTGTAGTAAGCCCAAACTCCTAATACTCCCACAGGCAAAAGCATTGCCGCAAGCGATGTGGCGTTGGCATCGAGAATATCCATGCCGAAAATTAAAATAAGCGATGGAACCATTACAATGCCACCACCAATACCAAATAAACCCGAAAGTATGCCTGCTACAATTCCCAGCATAAAAAAACCAAAGTACTCCATAATAACTTATCTGCGGATTAATTTTTAATAATGATAAATGTACTGCAAAGGTAGTTCTTTTATTACAAACTGTTTTTTAATATCTCAACAATCAGTTTTCTGAAGTGTTTTATTGTCAGCAAGACTATTGAAAAACTTAAAGATAAAAATTAAAATATGTAATTCTATTTGGCTGATTTATCAGGATTTGTTAATTTAGGAGCTGTTATAATCATCCGGAAAATTAAAACAATGATAATTATGGACAGAAAACTCAAAACTTACACACTGTATAATTACCGTTCGATGCCTCAGTTTGATAGGTTAAGTGCAGCTGATATTGAAGCGATAGAAGTTGTAGGGCGGGTACTTCCATTCAAAACGAATAATTATGTACTAAACGAGTTAATCGACTGGAATAAAATTGAAACTGACCCAATTTATACGCTTACTTTTCCGAGAAGAGATATGCTTGAGCGTAAACATTACAACGCAATAATGAAGCTACTTGAACAGGATGCTGACAAAGCTGTTCTTGATAACAAAATTCATGAAATAAGGTTACAGCTAAATCCAAATCCTGCCGGACAGGAGCATAATGTTCCTGTGATGGATAATATCAAATTAAAAGGAATTCAACATAAATATCCTGAAACTGTACTTTTCTTTCCAAGTCAGGGACAAACCTGTCATGCATATTGTACTTTTTGTTTTCGTTGGCCGCAGTTCTCAGGTATGAGTGGACTAAAATTTGCGATGAAAGAAGCGGAATTGCTTTTTAAGTATCTGAAATCGCGAAAGCAGGTTACTGATGTGCTGTTTACCGGCGGCGATCCGATGACAATGTCGGCGAAAGTACTGGCTGCATATATCGAACCTTTGCTTGAAGCCGGATTTGAGCATATTCACACTTTACGCATTGGTACAAAATCGCTGGCATACTGGCCATATCGTTTCACCTCCGATTCTGATAGCGATGAAATTATTTCTCTGTTTCAGAAAATTGTTGATGCAGGTAAAAATCTTTCAATTCAGGCGCATTTTAACCATCCGGTAGAACTCTCAACACAGGCTGTTCAGGATGCAATTCATGCGATAAGAGCCACCAGAGCTCAAATCAGGACACAATCGCCGCTACTGAAACATATCAATGATAAACCGGAACTTTGGTCGGCAATGTGGCGCAAACAAGTAGATTTGGGTTGTATTCCTTACTATATGTTTATAGCGCGCGATACTGGCGCGAAAGCCTATTTTGAAATTCCACTGGAAAAATGCTGGAATATTTTCCGCAGAGCTTATCGTCAGGTAAGCGGATTGTGTCGTACAGTTAGAGGCCCAAGTATGAGCGATCATGCCGGAAAAATACAGATACTTGGTGTACAGGAAATCAAAGGCGAAAAAGTTTTTGTCATGCGTTTTATTCAGGGTCGAAATCCATCATGGGTACACATTCCGTTTTTTGCTAAATACGATCCCAAAGCAACATGGTTCAGCGAGTTGAAACCTGCTTTCGATGCGGAAAAATTCTTTTTCGAAGAAAAACCTTTAAACAAAGCATTAAATAATAATTTAATGTTTGAATAGGATGTTCAATGAATTTCAAAATGTGTTTCCTCTATTTTGCAGTTCATTTCTTATCGTGTAAAAGCAAAAAGTCTGAATAATTACGATTAAATACGTTATTATTGAGACTATTTGCATTTTTTAGATTTTAAACTATGAATGTCCGCCTACAACAATGCGCATAATTTTAAGATTTAGCACAAAGAAGCGAATTATCTGAAGTATATGAAATCTGCGCCAAAAAATTGTCCATTTTGTAGGTTCGGTTGCATAAGACATTTCGCTGTAAGGAACAGTTTTGTTTGATTCTGATTTCATAAATATATTTTTAGAAGAATTTTTATTCAGGAATTAACCACCAAAAAGGCAGCGCTTTAGCTTTGTATATAAACATATAATGCATAAATAGTCAACCCTTAAAAAGCATATAATCTAAAGATTATCAATAAAATATATC
>CAZDSY010000168.1:0-5299 GCA_964508285.1 uncultured Paludibacter sp. | reverse complement strand
GTGGCAGTTTCGAAACCATAATAATGCTTTTCGGAACTTATATGTACCGTTAAATTTACAAGTTCTTTAAACAAACGGCTTCTTATAGTGTTAATTGCTTTTACCTCATTTTCCTTATAATTTTCCATATATTCCGCCACTTCAATGGGCTTACCTATGTTGATAATTATTTTCTGACCAAATTTTTCTAAGTTATTATAGTCGATGCCGATTGGTACAATTTTTACACCGGGCGAGTTTCCATACTTTTGTTGTGCTTTAAAAGCGATACGAAAAATCCCCTTCACAAGTGGACGAATTCTTCTGAAAGAACCTTGATTGCCTTCAGGCATGATTCCTAATGCAAGATTTCTTTCGAGCACTTCATCGCACTGCTCAAACGATGCTTTGTTTTTTTCAAGGTTTTCAATACCATCGCGCATTCTGAAAGCAGGAACAAGTTTGATAAAACGCAAAAATTGTGTGAACTTTTTGCCCTTAAACATATCCGAGCGCCCCATGTAAATTATTGGTAATTTACGCGGTATAACAGATATCACTGCCAGTGGATCCATTAGAGCGTTGACATGATTTGCTGCAAAAATCACAGGTCCGGTTTCGGGTATATTTTCTCGACCTGTAACAGTATATTCGCCATAAAAGCGCTTAAAACAAAACATGAAATATTCTCTTAAAAGTGCATAGGATAGATGATATTTGTAAATTTTTGCCATTGTACTGATGTTTAGTTTTATGAAAAATACGCTTGCGAAAATAAAAAAAATTTTGTGTATTAAATACAGTAAAATGCAAATATAGTCTGTTAAAATTTAATTCGGTCTAATTAACCGAAAAGAACTTATACTTAAATTTCGCTATATTTGTAGAAAAAATTACATTTCTTTTTTCAAATTCAAAACCAATCGTTACTTCTTAATGATGTAATTTTATACAATAAAATTAAACTTTAATTTTTATGACAATTTTTAATATCCCATTAATTGAATGGATTGGCTATATTGGCTCAGTACTGGTGGCGGTTTCACTTACCATGAGTTCTATTAAAAAGTTACGATGGTACAATCTGATTGGAGCTGCTGTGTTTTCTTTTTACGGATTTACTATCGGTTCGTTACCTGTTGGTTTACTTAATTTATTTATTGTGCTCACCAATATCTTTTATCTGATAAAAATGTTTTCGGCCAAAGAAGCATTCAAAACAGTTCTTGTGAGTCCACAAAGTCAATATCTTGCATATTATCTTGATTTTCACGAAGATGAAATACATAAATTTTTTCCTGAGTTTAATAAAAACATACTTACGGATGAACTTAATCAATCCAAACTTTTTCCGCTTTTATTATTGCGCAATGCTTCCGTAGCAGGAGTACTTTTAGGTGCGGTTAACAATAATACACTGTATGTTTATCTCGATTTTGTAACTGCCCAGTACCGTGATTTAAAACCGGGTGATTTCTTTTACAAAAAGAATATACAATTTCTCAAAAATCATGGAATTCAAAAAATAGTTTCGAATACCAAAAATAAGCATCATCGCAATTATCTTTTACGAATGGGATTTTTACCCATTACAACAAGTGAGAACGGCTATCTGAAAGAAATTTGATGACTTAATTCCTCACTTTTGATAGTATAGAACAATAAGAAAAGATGAAATATGCTGGAGTAATACTGCCGGTGCCTGTAGGGAATACGTTTACTTATCGTATTCCTGATGAGTTCGACGATTTTGTTCAGGTAGGAATGCGGGTCGTGGTTCCGTTTGGGCAAAAAAAAATGTACACTGGAGTTGTTGCTATCATTCATACTTTTAAACCTGAATTACCCTATGAAATAAGAGATATAATCTGTCCGCTCGACAATACACCCATACTTCGGAATCCTCAATTGAAGTTCTGGGAGTGGATTAGCACTTATTATATGGCTTATGTGGGAGAAGTTTACCAAGCTGCTGTTCCTACCGGGCTGAAACCAGATAGTGAAACGATGGTGTGTGTTAATCCAGATTTCGAAGTGGAAGAAGTGCTGCCCGAAAAGGAACAAAAAATTCTTGATATTTTATCTGATGGAAAACCGGTTGCTGTGGATAATCTGAGTAAGATTACTGCAATGCGTTCACTTATGCCAAATCTTAAAAGGTTGCTTGCCCGCGGCGCTATTCAAGTGAACGAAGAATTTACTGAAAAATATCACGCCAAAACAGAAACATACGTCAGATTAATGCCGGAAGCACGCTATGAGGATAAATTACAGGCAATTTTTGACGAACTCTCAAAAGCAAGAAAACAACTTGATTTGCTAATGTTTTACATTGATTTATCAAAATGTCTGAATCCTAAGTTGTGCCGCGAAGTTTCAAAAAAGGAATTGTTGGAGAAAAGTGGTGTAAGCGCTGCAATTTTAACGAACCTTGTTGAAAAAGGGATTTTCGAGCTATATAAAAAAGTGGTCGGCAGACTCGATACTAATGTTCAAGAAATTTCCGAAAAATTTGACTTAAACACTTTTCAGCAACTTGCTTACAACGAAATTGAACATAAATTTTCTGAACATCAAGTAGTTTTGTTGCATGGTGTAACGTCGAGTGGCAAAACAGAGATTTACATCCATCTTATCAATAAAATAATTGCTGAGGGGAAACAGGTTTTATATCTTGTTCCGGAAATTGCTCTCACTACCCAACTAACTTCGCGTTTGAAAAGGATTTTCGGGAATCAGCTTGGAGTATATCATTCAAAGTTTTCCGATTCCGAACGTGTTGAAATATGGAATAAAGTGCTGCAAGATAAAGGCTACGATGTAATACTCGGCGTTCGTTCATCGGTGTTTTTGCCATTCAGACAGTTAGGTTTGGTAATCGTTGATGAAGAACACGATAGTAGCTTTAAACAATACGATCCACCGCCACGCTATAATGCCCGAAATGTTGCAATTGTACTTGCAGGTATGCACGGTGCAAAAACTTTACTCGGAAGTGCGACCCCTTCAGTAGAAAGTTACTACAATGCAAAAACCGGGAAATTTGGTTTTGTTGAGTTAAATCAACGTTTTCTAGAAATTGAAATGCCCGAAATTCTTGTGTGTGACATTAAAGAGGCATATCGCAAGAAATGTATGAACGGACATTTTTCAGATATTTTACTTCAGAAAATGAAAATTGCCCTCGATTCGGGAGAACAGGTAATACTTTTTCAAAACCGACGTGGTTATGCTCCTTACATCGAATGCAAAGCATGTGCATATGTACCAAAATGCAAAAATTGCGATGTTAGTCTTACAGTTCATAAAGTGTTTAATACCCTCACGTGTCATTATTGTGGTTTTTCAATTTCTATTCCAACTGTTTGTCCAGCTTGTAATACACCATCGCTTTTTACAAAAGGTTTTGGTACTGAGCAAATTGAAGACGAACTGAAACTTTTGTTTCCTGAAGCAAAAGTAGGACGTATGGATTTGGATACCACTCGCTCAAAAAAATCCTACGAAAAACTTATCACGGCATTCGAACAGCGAAATATCGATATTTTGGTTGGTACGCAGATGGTTACCAAAGGACTCGATTTTGAAAACGTGAGCCTGGTAGGTATTCTAAATGCCAACAATATGCTGAATTATCCCGATTTCAGAGCACATGAACGAGCTTTTCAGTTGATGACGCAGGTAAGCGGACGCTGCGGTCGAAAAAACAAGCGAGGTTTGGTAGTGCTACAGACTTCGACACCTGAACACCCGGTAATTCAACAGGTTTTACAACATAACTTTACACTGATGTACGAAACACAATACGCTCAACGCTTTCAATATCATTATCCGCCTTTTGTGCGTATGGTTGAAATAACAGTTAAACATAAGGATGTCAATACTGTTAAAAACGCTGCCATAGAACTTAAAAATCGAATGCGTTCTGTTTTTGGAGGCCGGGTACTTGGTCCGGTTGAGCCTGCTGTTTCGCGAATACAAAATCTTTATTTAAGGCAAGTATTGTTGAAAATAGAAAATACTGCTTCCCCTGTTAAAGCAAAAGAATTGTTGCAGGAAATTATTCATAATTTAGTATCCGAAAGTTCGTACCGAAGAGTAATAGTAAGTATTGATGTGGATCCAATGTAGAAATTTTTAAATAAAAAAAACGCACCCAAAAATAATTTGAGGTGCGTTAAAAAAATTCATTCTGATTCTTTACTGTTCTTTATCTTTAAGTACTTTTACTTTGAAATTAGCATCAACTGTAACAGTTACAGTAAATGTAACGGGAGTACTGCTAACTATACCTGTTAAAACAAATTCAAGTTCTTTGGCGCTGAGTAAAGAATTTGCAATTGATTTAAATTCGTCGTCTGTAAAATTTAAATTTACATCCTCGCCTACGGTAACATTTGTAATTTCTTTGTAAATGTTCAGTGGGTTGATTGTTACTTTTAATGATTGAACTACGCCCTGATTAACGCCATTAACATTGCAGATAATACTGTTAAGCGTTACATCTTTAATGTTATCGAGGTATTCTTCAAGTTCTTCAGTTTGACTAACTTGAACTTTCGCTGATTTTGAAAAAGCAACTCCAGCTGCCGGAACGCCCTGAGCAACCATTGCGGGGGTGCTTACAGTAATTTCAACATCGCGGGTCATTTTTACATTTTTAATAGTAATTGTAAGCAAATCGCCTAAAGCATCGCAGCCTACCAGCAATAAAACTATTAACGGTAGCAAACTTAATTTTTTTAGTGTTTTCATTGTAGTAAATTTTTAATCATTAGTATATTAGTGAAATAATTTCTTGTAATAAAAGATTAAATCAAAGTACAAATATAATGTATATTAATGAAAATTGTTGGTTTTTAGCAAATATTTTATGATGGAATTAAAATCATTCTTATAATGTAACAAATGTTACAGATGTAAGTTTAGTGTTATCATAAATATAAAATTTTTTTTCTACATTATCATATCAAAGCTATTTTTTGAAAAAATTTAGAGTAAAACCAGTGTTAAAATTTATGCCGGGTTGTGTAAGTCCGCCAAAATCTGCATATTGAGTATTGGTAAAATTACGCATATCAGCAAACAGTTCCAAATTTCTAAGTTTCCACATAAGTCTGAAGTCGGCTATAAAATAGGGTTTGTAACTTTGAGAGGTTCCACCTTGAACAGTTATATATTCACCAGCTCTGTTATAGTATCCTGCCTGCCAGGTTCCCTGAAGATTTTTACAAATGTTGTGTTGGAAAGAAATATTTACTTTATTACGAAGATAATCAAGCACATATTTCGAAATAAACGGTGTGTTAGGTCTTGTCAT
>CAZDSY010000167.1:0-5306 GCA_964508285.1 uncultured Paludibacter sp. | reverse complement strand
TCAAATGGGGTTTTCAGCCCACAATTCGATGTAATCGGGCCCTTTACATTACCAAATAATGTAACTTATTACGGTGGCAACGATTCATCAGGTAATGATCTGCGACCCAGACAAATGGTAGCCGATGCATGCGCACTTGCAGATGCTGCAGGAACAGATTTTTCGGTTTACGATACCGATAAAGATGGATATGTTGACAATATTTTTATTTATTATGCCGGACATAATGAAGCTGAAGGTGCTAGTGAATCTAGGGTTTGGCCTCACCGTTGGGTAGTAAGCAATGCAAATGTAACATATGATGGTGTTAAAATTTACGATTATGCCTGTACTTCGGAATTAAGAGGAAGTTCTGGAACCAACATGTGTGGTATTGGCACTTTTACCCACGAATTTGGCCATGTGCTGGGACTTGCTGATTACTACGCAACGAATGATGCAAGACATTACACATTAGGAAACTGGAATATCATGGATAATGGTGCGTATCTTAATCAGGGACGTACTCCACCAACTTATTCAGCTTACGACCGTTTATATTTGAATTGGCTGCGCCCAACAGAGTTAATTCAACCCCAGAATGATACATTAGGGGCTCTTATTGATACTAACAAGGCTTATATAATTTCACAGTACGGTAATCATAACTTAAACGGACAAAATCCTAATCCTGTAGAGTTTTTCACATTGGAAAACAGACAAAAAAAAGGATGGGATGCTTATTTACCGAACAGTGGCTTGCTCATAACAAGAATATATTATAATTCCACAACATGGAAAAATAATACAGTAAATAATATTGCTACATCGATGGGAGTAGATATTATGGAAGCCGATGGAATTGCATCGGTTGGATCTGCCGCAGGGGATGTTTTTCCTGGTACTGCCAATCTAACATCATACTATCCTGTACTCCGATCGGGTGTTGATATTGGTAAACCGATCACTTTTATAAAACATGAAAATGGAATTATTACTTTCCGTTTCAAAGGAGGTGGTGATGTAGCTAATCTTGTTGCGCAAAACACTTTAACAAGTTTTAAAACAGTTCACGGTACAGCATCAACACCACAATTATTGAGAGTAAGTGGAAATTTACTGGTCGATAACGTTAAAATCAACTTTGTATCGAAAAACCATTTCGAATTTAAAATTGCTTCCGATGAAAGTGGAGAATGGGTAAAATCATTAACCTTATTAAAAAATGGTAACTTGCTTCCTGAGACTGAAATTCTGATAAGATATAATCCAACTGAACCTTCGTTTAAGGCAACTCATACTGATAACTTGACCATAGAAACTACTGATGCTGAAAAAATTATTATTCCTCTTACCGGAACATCAACAAGACAGGTATATGTTGTACCTCCCATTGCTAATGTCGCATCGGATATTACAATGTCGAGTTTTCAGGCAAATTGGGATCCGGTGTACGATGCAAGTGGATATTATCTTACACTTTATAATATATCTGATGGTAACTCTGAATTAACAGAAGCATTTGACGGAGGGTTAACAGCACCTGCAGGATGGACAATACTTTCGGATGCTGTAACTGCATCTTCTACTTACAGCGGCAAAGCAATACCAGCTATACAACTTAAAAATACCGGCGATGGCATTATCACCGATGAATACATTGTTGCCCCTTCAACTATTTCTGCTTTCGTAAAATCACTTGCAGGTGATCTGGGAGCTATCTATTTTGAAGCATGGAATGGAACTAAGTGGCAAACAATTGATAGCGTCAGTGTAACATCAACACTTTCCGAAGTTAAAAAAATAACTCTTAATCCGGCTGATAATTATAAAAAGTTTAAATTTACTTATCGCAAAGGAACAGGATTCGCTGTGATAGATGATATAACAGTTACTTTCCCTTATAAATTAGAAATTAATTTCAAGGATAAATGGCTAACTGAAACTTTCGAAATTCAAAATGATTTAATTCCTGAACGAAAGTATTTTTATAAAGTGAAAGCTAGTGATAAAACTTTATACGAAGATAAAACGATAAAATACGAAAATATTACTGCTTTTTCAAATACGATAGAAGTAAATACTCTAAAAGATATTGATAGTAAACTTCTTTTGGCTACTCCTATGAAGGATGGGACTGTACGTGTTGTGGTGCCACATACAGGTGATTCGGTTAACGTATTCAATGTTATTGGTCAAAAAATTCTTTCGATTCATTCAACTTCCAATCTTTTAATTATTAATGGATTAGCTAAAAATCAATTATATATTATTACCTCAGGTAACCGAAAAACAAAAATAGCACTGTAAACACAGTGCTATTTTTATTTAAATTCCCAGATATTCTGACGGTTTACAGCTGCATAATTTCATCTTCATCAAGTGGTTTATATGGTCCTTGTTTGACTTCAAAAATAATTGTACCTTTTTCCAACACATTAATTGTGTGCCATTGTCCAGCTTCAATATGCATTCCGTAGTTTCCCTTATCCGGATAAATATCTACAGTTTCAGTCAGATTACCATTTTCATTATACATTAGCACCTCCAGGCGTCCACGCAACACAATATATGTTTCTGCCGTATTCTTATGCCGATGAACAGGTAAAACCGTTCCCGGTTCGAGCGCATTGAATAAGCGTTGAACATGATCGTCCAAAGAAGTATGAAGATTGAAGTTTACTCTTAACCTTTCATTATCAGCAGCCTGTGAACTTAATTCATCGAAAAGTTTTTTATTGATAAGCATATTTTTCAGGGTTTACGGTTTATAGTTGTAATTTGTGAATTGAATTATGAATTGTGAGTTCGATTCGAGTTCGAGTTGCAGAGGTAAGATTAAATTTGACACATAGAAACTCATTGAACTATTTCATTTTTCAAATGTTTGCTCTTTTCGTTGTAACTTGTAACTGCTAACTTGTTTACTTCACTGCACAATTCGCTTCCCACTCCCTATTTTCTTCTTATTCTTATTTGCAAAGCATTTTTAAGGGGCTTTTCGCTAAAAAAAATCAGATAACCACCTCCTCCTGCTCCACTCAGTTTCCAGCCAAGCACATCATTTTTAAACACTTCAATCTGTTCAAAAATATCCTTATTGACCATATTTGGAAACATAGCAATTTGTGCCTCAAATCCTTTTTTGATAGCTTCTCCGGTAGAAATTGTATCTTTACGAAGAATGGCTTCCCAACATTCGTTGGCAGCAATGCTCAAATTTAAAGCCTTTTCCTGGTTAATATCTGTATTGGCAAGCACATTGTATGAATCAATGCGTGGGTAAAGAGGTACCATCCAAATTTTTTTTTCTAACCAATCTAGAATATCAGCATCATCAATGCTCTCAATTTTCGAAGGCCAGTAATCATTTTCGTAAAAATATCGGTTTAATGCAGGCATCACTATCCCCAATGAATCTTGTGAACCGCTTACATACTTTGTTCCGGGAGGATTTTCGAAACAAAAAAGGGTACGAGCCAATTTTTCGCGATTACCTTCAGGAATATCTGTTTGCCATAGTTCAATAGCTTTTTTACGACTGCTGGTTGCCATTCCACTACGATCGTTGAATTCGTAATCGGGTTCAATACTGATGGTAATTACATGTCCAGATGCATATTTACTTACATAAGGCTGATCGAGCCAGCCGCCACACAAATCAATACGATAGGGAATACGACATTCCTGACGCAGTGCAGTTGTAGAACGTGCAGGCAAATTACCATGGGGAATACGCTGACTTACGATATATTCAATTCCTAGTTCCTTACAAAGTTGTTCCTTTGCTGCAGTATGTCCATCAGCATTTACAAACAAAATATCGGGCTTCAACTCCTTTATTTCTTCTAAAAAATCAAGTAAACCACTCCCTTTATTTATCCATGCATCTTTAACTGACTTTAGCGCTTTTACCATGTAAAGTCGTTCTGCATCACTGTTTATTGTTTTTCGGGCTTTCAATTCATTTATGGTTTTATCAGAACCAATTCCAACGTAGAGGTCGCCATAACTTGCAGCTTCTTCAAAAAAAGCGACATGACCACTGTGCAGCATATCGTAACAACCACTTACAAATACTTTTTTTGGCATAATTATAATAATGCTTGTAATATGTAATTGAATTTTTATTCATAAACAAGTTAATGCAATAATTCTTCACAGATTCAACTAAGCACTTCTGTTTGTTTTATTGCTCAAAAGTAACAAAAAAAGTGGAACTGTTAAAGAATCATTCAACCTGAATTGATTTGTTTTCTGTTTTTGAAAATTCTATAATATTTGGCATAAACAAATGAAATTTTTCCTGCAGCACAGTTTCGTTGGAAATAAGGAATTCAACTCCATGTTTAGCCCTGATTGCCGGCGATTTGTATTGGGACATAATTTTCAAGGAATCGTGCAAGCCCTGATGATTTGAATACTTCATTAGCCGGTTAGTTGCAATAAAATGAAAAATAAATTTTCGTACCTGCAAAGGCAAATATCGATAATAATATAATGAAGTGAAATAAAAATTATAAGATAGCTTTCTCAAACTCAATTCAGGGCTATACTTTGAAAAATCGGTAGCCAGAAAAAAATCGGAATACATATCAGCCATTATCCCGGCATATCGTCCAAATTCAGGTCGAATATTTTCAATTATTTCACGATATACGGGATGTGAATCAGTAAATTTATCAATTTTTCGGTGCAACAATATACCTTTGCTGATAGCATCAGGATATTGTAGATACGAATTACCCTTTACAAAATCACCAATAAAATTACCCAATTGCAAACGACGATCGGAACCGGAAAGGAAAATATGGGCTAGATAGTTCATAAATTACCATTTACCATTTTACAAGTTACAAGTTTGCTGCAATGGAGAATATCCCCAAATCATTAAATTCATATAAAAATTAATTCTGTTTATGTAAATGATAAATTTTGCCCTTTACATATAGATACAAACTGGATAAAAGTAGAACAACTACAATTAAATATAAATTGCTATAATTAGGAAAATAAAGTAAACCTAAAGCAATGATTAACTGCAAAATAGCATATAGAGTTGAAACTTGCAAATGGGGAATTTTCAGTTCGTTGGCAAGCAACTGAAACAAATGCTTGCGGTGAGGCTCAAAAATATTTTCTTTGAGTTTGAGGCGGTGAAGAATTGTCAGTACCGAATCGACTCCGTAAACTGCAAGAAAAACTATATAACTGAAATTTTTCGTTTTTAGAATAAGCTGACCAAGTAAGAAAAGGATTATCACTGCTATGGTAACAGAACCAACATCGCCTGCAAAACATTTAGCTTTCGTTCTGAAATTAAAAAA
>CAZDSY010000166.1:0-5336 GCA_964508285.1 uncultured Paludibacter sp. | reverse complement strand
GACATTACGCTCAATTCAGTTTTTCCACAAAAGGAAATTGAAAAAGAATTGGTGGTAATTACTGACGAAATTCAATCGTATAACGACAGCCCATCCGAATCAGTTTTCGACGATTTCGAGGACATGCTTTTTCAACATCATTCTATCGGACATAATATTCTTGGGAATATTGACACGCTTAAAACATTTAATAACGAGCGATTGAAAACTTTTCATCAGAAATATTATTTCCCCGGAAATATGACATTTTTTTCAGTCGGTAACCTCAAATTTGAGAAACTTGTAAAATTGATTGAGAAGTATTTTGTTCCTTCCAACAACAGGCAAACAAAACCTCAACGCATTGCACCTACAGTTACAGCAAACAATCGAATCGATATTAAAAAAAATACCTTTCAAACACATTTCGTTCTGGGACGAGAGGCCTATAATCTTTATCACCCCGACCGCATTGGAATGTTTTTGCTTAACAATATACTTGGTGGCACAGGTATGAACAGTAAATTAAATTTATCGCTCCGCGAAAAAAACGGGCTAGTTTACAATGTTGAATCGGTTTACCAACCCATGACCGACACCGGAATCTGGGCTGTTTATTTTGGCTCGGATCCCGAAAATGCTTCCCGTTGCGAAAAACTAATAAGAACTGAACTTCAGACCCTTAAAGATAGGGAAATATCAGATGTTGCCTTAAAAAAATACAAGCTTCAATTACTTGGAC
Organism: uncultured Paludibacter sp.; assembly: GCA_964508285.1. Lineage (GTDB taxonomy): Bacteria > Bacteroidota > Bacteroidia > Bacteroidales > Paludibacteraceae > Paludibacter. The sequence goes on along the minus strand of CAZDSY010000166.1, from coordinate 4,615 downwards.
AAATAGCCATTAACAATGAAAACAAGGAAAATATGGCGCTTGGAATGGGTAAGAGTTTTATGCGATACGGCACTGTTGACAGTATGGAAAAAGTACGCGAAAAAATTGAACAAATTACAGCCGGGCAGTTACACCGTTTAGCCAACGAGATTTTTGATGCTGAAAAATTTACTGTGATCCGGTATGTTTGAAAATAGAAATTGAGAAATTAGCAAAGTAATGAATCTTGAAAATTATCTCGATACGAATGCCGCGAACGAACCGGATTATCTGAAAATAATTGAACGTCGTACATGGACGCAGCAATTAAACCCACGTATGCTTTCTGGTAAATTGCAAGGCAGATTTCTTTCAATGCTTAGTTCGATGATTCAACCTGGAAGTATTCTCGAAATCGGAACATACACCGGATATTCGGCACTTTGTCTCGCAGAACATCTTACTCCGAAAGGTATGTTGCACACTATCGAAATTGATGATGAACTGGAAGATACCATACGTGAAAATTTCGCACTTTCGCCTTTTGAAAGCAAAATAAAACTACACATTGGCGATGCGTTAAAAATTATCGATACCTTAGAAGTTATTTTCGATTTGGTTTTTATCGATGCTGATAAACGTGACTATCTGACTTACTACCAAAAAGTATTTCCGAAAGTTCGGATGGGAGGTTATATTTTAGTTGATAATACTTTATGGGATGGGAAAGTGCTTCATCCTGAAAAAAACACAGACATTCAGACTGCTGAGATAATGAAATTCAATGATTTTATTGTAAACGACCCAAGAGTAAGTAATTTAATTGTTCCGCTCCGCGATGGTTTAACTATTATCAGAAAAATCAAAGATTAATATATGATAAAAGATACCAATAAGTTTACTTACGAACTGGAATTTAAAGTACGCGATTACGAGTGTGATATTCAGGGTATTGTTAACAATTCATGTTATCTGAATTACCTTGAACATACCAGACATGAATTTTTGCTTGCCAACAATGTAAGTTTTGCCGAATTGCACAACCGAGGTATAGATGCCGTAGTTTCAAATATCGAAATTCATTATAAGTCGCCTTTAAAACCCGGTGATGCTTTTGTTTCAAAACTTTATGTTGCAAAAGAAGGTGCACGCTACTTTTTTCACCAGCAAATAAACCGGATTGGCGATAACAAGCTGATAGTAAAAGCAAAAGTTGGCACAGTAGTAGTTATAAACGGAAAACTTACGGCAACTTTTCCTGAATTTGACAATCTTTTAGAAAAATCAAATCAGCTAGTACTTAAATAAACTTTTCACACTTTAGATTGTTAATTAAATCAAGTTCAGGACTACCTTTTATTACATTAATGTACACTTTAATTCTTGTTAACTCGTTTACCTGTTGACTTGTTCACTTGTATTCTAATTCACTAAAACTAAAAAAATGGAAAATAAAACCAACGAATTCCTTCAGATAGAAGAAAACATTGTAAAAATGTTGCGCACAGTTTACGATCCCGAAATTCCTGTCAATATTTATGATTTGGGACTGATTTATAAAATCGACCTTGCAGACAACGGACACTTAACTATCGATATGACACTTACTGCTCCCAACTGCCCTGCTGTTGATTTTATTGTGGAAGATGTAAAAATGAAAACCGAAAGTGTTGCGGGTGTTACAGGTGTTGATGTAAATATCGTTTTTGAACCTGCCTGGGATAAAGAAATGATGAGTGAAGAAGCCAAACTCGAACTCGGATTTCTCTAAAAACAATCTATTATCCATATTAACTGAATGATTTTCGAAGAAAAAAAAGTTTATTTCATGTCGGATGCGCACCTTGGTTCAAGAGTGATTGCCGATAATCGTACGCATGAAAAGAAAGTAGTGGCATGGCTCGATTTTATCAAAGCTGATGCTTCGGTTTTATTTCTGATGGGCGACATTTTCGATTTCTGGTTCGAATATCGCTCTGTCGTTCCGAAAGGTTACACCCGATTTCTTGGTAAACTTGCGGAAATGACCGATGCCGGCGTTGAAATTCATTTTTTTACCGGAAATCATGATATTTGGACTTTTGGATATTTTGAAAAAGAAATAGGGATGAAAGTTCATCGTAAACCAGAAAATTTTGTGCTTGGTTCAAAAAAGTTCTTTTTGGCACATGGCGATGGACTCGACCCCGACGAAAAAGGATTTCATATCCTCCGTAAACTTTTTCACAGCAAAACTGCGCAACGACTTTTCCGTGCATTTCCACCTGCTTGGGGTCAGGAATTAGGATATCGATGGTCGGCTCATAACAGAGGCGTAATTCTTAACCAAAACAACGATTACGCGGGAGAAAACAAAGAAAGTTTAATACTGTTTGCAAAAAAATATGCCCAAACTCATGATGTTGACTTCATGATATTCGGGCACAGACATATCCCTTTAGATTTACAACTTGTTGATAACAAGCGTGTTGTAATTCTTGGCGATTTTGTAAGTCTCTTTTCGTACGGTGTTTTCGATGGCGAAAACTTTAGTCTTAAGTTCTTTTAAACAGCCTTGAAGCTTAAATCAAGACTTTTTACCGAATGGGTTAATGCGCCAACCGAAATGTAATCCACCCCACATTCGGCATAATCGCGAAGCGTTTCGAAAGTTATACCTCCGGACGATTCAGTTTCGTATTTTCCTGCAATAAGTTCCACAGCTTTTCGTGTGTTCTCAGGTGTAAAATTGTCGAGCATTATGCGGTCAACTCCTCCAACGGTAAGTACCTGATTGAGTTCATCGAAATTGCGCACTTCTATTTCAATTTTGAGATCTTTACCCTTTTGTTTGCAATAATCTTTAGCGCGCAAAATCGCTTTATCTATTCCACCCGCAAAGACCACATGATTATCTTTGAGTAAAATCATATCGTATAAACCAATTCGGTGATTAACGCCTCCACCAATTTTCACAGCTTCCTTTTCCAGCAATCGCAAGCCGGGAGTAGTTTTTCGGGTATCAAGCACACGCGTTTTGGTACCTTCGAGCATTTTCACGTATTGACGGGTAAGCGTAGCAATACCGCTCATTCGCTGCATTATATTCAGCATTAATCGCTCAGTCTGTAATAATGACTGTATTCGACCTTCAACCACAAAAGCAATATCGCCTTTTTTTACTTCAGCGCCATCGTTAATAAAAACCGTCATTTTAAGATCCGGATCGAATGCATGAAATATTTTACGGGCAACTTCAACGCCTGCTATTACACCATTGTCCTTTACTATCAACTGTGATTTTCCCGGAGCATCAGCCGGAATACATGAAAGAGTTGTATGGTCGCCATCGCCAATATCTTCGGCAAACCAAAGTGAAATAAGCTGATCGAAATCGTTATTCATTGCTTGATTCTATTCTGAGTTGTTGTATTAATGTTTGATTTCCGCTCTTTCGCATAAGAACATACACCCGAAAATTTCCGTTTGCTGTACTTAATGTACCAATAAGAAAACTTGCTGACTCCCGATTGCCGTTATGTAATACGCTGAATGTGCTCACTTTATTTTTTTTGAAAAAATCTGTCAGAATTCCCGTGGTTTGCTGACGACTTAAAACATCGTTGGTTTTTGCCACAACCAGTTCCACGTTGGAATTCAGAAAGGGTGAAAGTTTTGGAGCATCACCATTTCCTAAAGCGCTGATTACATCAGACGGTATATCGTTTTGGGCATTTGTCAGTGCGAAAACAAAAACCATTAACAAGCTTAGAAATATTCTTTTTAAAATATTTGTTTTCATTTTAATTTTTATTTAGCGTAAAAAATTTTTACCATGAACACTGTATTGATTGAATTTTCAGATTTAGTTGTATTCTTTTATTTAACATATTCAAAATATCGACAAAAAAATGCCATATTTGTAATCCCGAAATTTCAGCAATACAAAAGTAATTTTTTTTGGTGGATTTTTGAAATACTCTTTTGTATATAAATTTACAGCAAATACCGAACCAACTCAGTACAACAACTTCATAAAAAAATGAAAATTATAGTGTTAATGATGGGTAAAACAAATGTAAAACCTGTAGCTGAGCTTATAACAGATTACACAAACAGGCTTAAACATTACATTTCAACAGAAATTGTAATAATTCCCGAACTTAAAACCACTAAGAATCTGAACGAAATTGAGCAAAAAGAAAAAGAAGGTGCGTTAATTCTCAAAAACATTGATAAAACAGATGAAGTTATACTGCTTGACGAAAAAGGGAAGATGCTTTCCTCAGTGGAATTTGCTGCTCTGATCGAAAAAAGAAATACTGAAGCGATAAAACGCATGATTTTTGTTGTGGGAGGTGCGTACGGCTTTTCGCAGGAAGTGTACAATCGTGCCGATGGTTTAATTTCGCTCTCGAGAATGACTTTTCCTCATCAGTTAGTCAGAGCAATTTTTATGGAGCAACTTTATCGCGCCATGACCATTATTCGTGGAGAACCTTATCATCATGTTTGATTTTTTTATGAACTATAAATTTCGTCATACTTTTTGAATGTTTTTTTATTAAGAAATTAATAAATTTACTGTTTTGAATAAAGCATTACACAATTATGCAAATTACTAAAACATACCGTTTTTTACTTATTGCAGCTGCTT
>CAZDSY010000165.1:0-5352 GCA_964508285.1 uncultured Paludibacter sp. | reverse complement strand
AAAAATTCAAATGCTCACTGTTATTGAAAGTTAATTATAAACAAGTCAAATGTGATTAAAAAACAGAAAAAAATGAAACATGTAAAAAAATTGTTGGTTGCATTTCTGGTTGTTTTTACGGCTTCACTGAACGCACAAGTAACAACATCCGGAATTTCAGGAAAAATTAACTCTGGTAGTGAACCTATAATAGGTGCAACTATTGTGGCAACTCACACCTCTTCAGGAACTGTATATGGTGCAGTTTCGAATGCAGATGGCAGGTTTAATATTGTAGGTATGCGTGTTGGGGGTCCATATGAAATTAAAATTTCATATATCGGATATGCAAATGTAACAATATCGAATGTAAATCTGCAACTTGGTGAAACATATCCTGTTAACGTAAATTTAAAGGAAGACACAAAAGAGTTGCAGGATTTGATAGTACAGGCAGTAAGAACCAAATTTACAAGTGAGAAAACCGGAGCGGCAACGAATATCACAAGTGCACAGATTGAGAATTTGCCAACAGTGAGCCGCAGTATATTAGACGTTACCCGCCTTTCACCTTATGGAGGCAACGGAATGAGCTTTGGTGGTACCGATGGTCGTACAGCCAACTTTACAGTGGATGGAGCTAACTTTAACAACAATTTTGGTTTGAGTTCTGCGCTTCCTGGTGGCGGTAGCCCAATTTCTCTTGAAGCTATCGAAGAATTACAGGTTGTTATCACTCCGTATGATGTTCGTCAGACTAATTTTATTGGTGGTGGTGTAAACGCTATTACAAAATCAGGTACAAATACTTTTAATGGAAGCGCTTATGTTTTTCACAGAAATGAAAACTTACGCGGTGATGCAGTTTACGGTAAACAAATTGCTGGTGCGCGTGATGTTGACCGAAATACAACTTATGGTTTCACTTTTGGAGGTCCGATTATCAAAAACAAACTTTTCTTCTTTATAAACGGCGAAATGGCTAAAACGCCAACAATAGTAAATCGCTGGAGAGCTTCAACAAATGGTGTTGCCGATCCAAACAATTATATTTCACGTACAACAGAAAGCGACTTGAAAACAGTTTCTGATTATGTGAAAAGTAAATATGGATATGAAACGGGATCTTTTACAAATTTCCCGGCTGATGAAGGTAACAACAAGCTTCTTGCCCGTTTAGATTGGAATATCACAAACAATCATCGTTTAGCTTTGCGTTATAATTATACACAAAACCGTTACTGGCAGTCTCCTAATGCAACTTCCATGGACGGAGGTACACGTATGTCTGAAGCCCGTATGTCACAGGCATCAATGTCTTTTGCAAATTCAATGTATTCCATGGACAATCTTGTTCATTCATTCTCTGTTGACTTGAACAGTCGACTCTCTGACAACTTATCCAACCAGTTTTTAGCCACATTCTCAAAACTTGACGATGTACGCGGGTCCACTTCTGATGAATTTCCCTTTATTGATATTTTGAAAGATGGACAAGCCTATATGTCTTTGGGTTATGAACTTTTCACTTGGAACAATGGTGTTCACAACGATGTTTTAAATATCAAGGACGAAATTACGCACTATTTAGGTAATCATAAAATTGTAGGTGGTTTAGCCTATGAATACAAGATGGCTGATAATGCTTATATGCGGAACGGTACAGGGTATTATCGTTATTCAAGCCTTAACGATTTCTTAACCGGAGCAGCACCCGAAATTGTAAACTTAACGTATGGCTATGATGGAGAAGCCAATCCTGCAGCTCGCATAAGAACGAACAAAATCGGTATTTACGGGCAGGATGACTGGAGTGTTACGGATAATTTTAAACTTTCGTACGGACTTCGCATTGATGGTCTTTTCTTCAATAATAATGACCTGATAACAAATAATGCTATTCTCGCACTTAACTATTCAGGACGTAATATCGATACAGGAAAATGGCCTTCTGCAAATATCATTATTTCTCCTCGAATAGGTTTTGTTTGGGATACTTTTGGTGATAAAAGTCTGAAAGTTCGCGGAGGCACCGGAATTTTCTCGGGTAATTTACCGCTTGTATTCTTTACCAATATGCCAACCAACGGTGGTATGGTACAGTATCAGGCACAAATTAACGAAGCAAACGCAGTAAAAAAAGGTTTCACCATGAATGAATTTGCCGGTGGCCTTGTAACTGATGCGAACGGAAAAGCTACCATTGCTGCTTTGTATGATAAGCTAACAAAATTGGGTTATCCTTCAACTATTTCTCCCGAAGATGGAACCGTACCTTCTGCAATTGCGGCTGTTGATCCTAATTTTAAAATGCCTGAAGTATGGAAAACTTCCCTTGCTGTTGACTACTCTTTTAAAACATCTTTTCCATTCTCTGTAACCGCTGAAGGAATTTTCAATAAAACAATCAACGGCGTTTCTATTTCCGACTGGAGTATTCCATCGGTAGGGGGTTTTGCCCGTTTCAACGGTGTTGACAATCGTCCGATTTATCCTGCCGGTTATCGTGTTGGTACAAAAGCATTTGTATTGGAAAATACTCCCCTCGGTTATGGTTGGATTGGTAACATTACCTTCAATGCTCAACCGGTAAAATGGCTGAATTTAATGGCAGCCTATACTCATACAGTTGCTAAGGATGTTACAGGTATGCCGGGATCTAATGCCGAATCTGCATTTACTTATGTTCCAACTGTGGAAGGTCCGAACAATATTAGATTACATAATTCGCAATACGTAACACCCGATCGTATAGTAGCATCGCTTACAACTCACGACAAAAGCGGTAATCACTATAGTCTTATCTATGAAGGATGGCGCGGTGGAGCTAACTACTCATTTATGACTGTAAACGACATTAATGGTGATGGTTACAACTACGATGCGATTTATGTTCCAACTGACAATGAAGTGGCAGAAAACAAATTTCGCTTTACAACAGAAAACGATAAAACCCGTTTTATGGACTATGTGCACGCAAACAGTTATTTGAAAAATCAGCAAGGTAAATACGCAGAAGCATACAGTGTATATTCTCCCTGGGTTAATCGTGTTGACTTAAGTTACAAACATGATTTTGTGATCAAAACAAACAATTTTAAAAACACACTGCAACTAAGTCTTGATATTAAAAACGTAATGAACCTTTTCAACTCCGAGTGGGGTGTGGCAAAATATCTGAATCCGGAAATTGGCTCTGAAGCTCGGATTCTAAAATACGAAGGTGTTGATGCTGAAGGTTATGCGACTTTCTCTACTCCATCTTCAATCAAAGGAAGTACCCAAACTTTTACACCAAGCTACTCACTCGGACAATGCTGGTATGCATTAATCGGTATCAAATATATTTTCAACTAATAAAATAAAGCACTGATAATCATGAAATTAAAAAGAATATTTCCAATCTTCATTGCAACACTTGCCCTGTTGACAAGTTGTGTAGATGAACCCACTGTAACATTGCTTGAAGAAATTCAGGTATCGTCGTCTTACGTAGCAATTCCTGTTGAAGGGGGTTCTACCTCCATTACCGTTATGGCTAAAGACAGCTTTAAGGTAGAGAAAGTTACTACAGCAAAAAACCCTGTTCAATGGTTGACAATCTCTTCAACCTCCGGTGCTGCAGGTGAATCAACACTTACATTTACAGCTCCGGCTACCTTAGATGGTCGTAATGCGGAAGTTTTAATTAAATGTGCCGGCAAAATCCAGAGAATTAACATCATTCAGGGTTTATCAAAAATAGCATCGGCTACATGTGCGGAGGTTATTGCCGGTCCCGACAGCAAAACATATCAGGTTACTGGTGTTTGTACATCTATCGTTAATACAGTTTACGGCAACTGGTATTTGAAGGATAATACAGGCACTATTTATATTTATGGTACTCTTGACGCAAAGGGTGCTACTAAAAACTTTGCAAGTTTGGGAATTGAAGTGGGCGATGAAATAACTGTTCAGGGACCGAAACTCACATACGGTACCACGGTAGAATTGGTAGATGTATCAGTTCTTAAAATCAACAAATCACTGGTGAAAGTTGATTCGATAAAAAATGCGGCTCTTCCTATCGAAGGAGGTGAAATTACTGCATACCTCACCTGTAAAGGTCAGGGCGTATCGGTAGAAATTCCCGATGATGCTAAATCGTGGTTATTTATTTCATCTATACAATCAGCAGGAATAAAATCTGTAGTAAAATTCAAAGCCCTTGCTAACACAGGCGGTGACAGGGGAACTAAATTAACTTTCCGCACTACCGATGGAAGTAAAAACTATAGTTCAGAAACAAACATCACCCAAAAAGGATCGATTATTAAGGCAACTGTTGCCGAATTTATTGCTGCGGCTGTTGGCACTACTCAATACCGTTTGGCAGGTGTTATTACCAATATTGCCAGTGCTTCGTCCGGTAATATATATCTGAAAGATTTCTCAGGTGAAGTGTATGTGTATAAAGTAACAGATTTTGCCTCTTATGGTCTGAAAGTAAGTGATATTATCACCATTGTAGGAACACGTGCCGCATACAATGGCACTCCACAGGTAAATGGCGCAGTGCTCGAAAGCTCAATTCCTGTAACCACGGCTACCATTGCCGAGGTGCTTACTAAAGCAGACAATGCCACCGCTTATTTTAAAGTTACAGGTGTGATAAAATCGATAGCAAATGCTACGTATGGCAATCTTACAATACAAGATGGCGACAGTGAAATCTACGTGTATGGATGCTATCCGGGTTATGGCGCTACCGGCGACTTTAGGAAAGATCTGATAGCTGCCAAAGGTCTTAAAGTTGGTGATACACTAACGGTTATTGCTCCTAAGAGTTCTTATAACGGAGTGGCACAATTATCAAATAGTTTTTATTTCAGCCACGTAAGCGCTCAGTAAAAAAACCGTGAACGTTGATTCATGTAAAAAACATTCAGGAATCAATTAACAACAATAAAAACAGAGGCTGTCTCAAATTGAAGACAGCCTCTTTAGTTGTATCTTGAGTATATTATTCAAATTGTATGATGAGATTTCAAGTATCTGTTGAAATGTAAGTTAATTTTATTGATTTAAAAAGGTGTTGAGTGTAACTGCAAACCTGTCTGTGACTATAAAGCCTTTACTTTAAAAACGAAAATAATTTCACTCAGTTTCCACAACTCTGATTTCAGAAGTTACTTCCATAGCTTTCTTGTAAACTGCAAGTACACCGCAATATGTTTCTTCGGACATACGCACAGCTTTTTCTACTTTATCATAAGGAATATTTTTACCTTTTACGGTATAAATCACGTGCATTTTGCTGTAATGTTTAGGATGTTCATCGGTCACATCGCCCTGCACTTCAATTTCGCAAGCTTCTACTTCCACGCGCAT
>CAZDSY010000164.1:0-5355 GCA_964508285.1 uncultured Paludibacter sp. | reverse complement strand
TAAAACAAAATATAAATCATGATATATAAATTTAGGAACAACAAAAAAACCTGACAGAATTTGCAATTCCATCAGGTTTTTCTGACATTAATTTCTTCAGCTAAAAATATTATTAAAAAAATAATTAGCTAAATCATCACGAAAAATTAAGCTTCTTTTGTAGTTTCTTTCGTTTCAGATTTATCTTCAGTTTCTTCAGCTTTTTTTGATTTCTTTGAAGTTTTAGCTTTTTGAGCCAGTTTTTCAGCTTTCGCTGCTGCTTCTTCCACCATTTTCTCTTTCAGGTCTGCAAGCGTTTGAATGTCGCCAAGGGTAGTTTTCTCCATAGTTGTAGCCGGAGATACGGATTCTTCCTTTTTAGCTTTTTTTGATGGTTTTTTAACCTGAGGAGCTTCTTCGCTTGTATTTTCGGCCTCAGCTTTAGCGGCACGTTTAGCTTCCTCGTGAATTCTGCTGTGCGATACGATAATTCGTTTGGCATCCTTGTTGAATTCAATTACTTTAAATTGAAGTTTCTCGTCAACTTTAGCCTGAGTACCATCTTCTTTCACCAGATGTTTTGGAGTAGCAAAACCTTCCACACCATAAGGTAAAGATATTACAGCACCTTTATCCATCATTTCTACAATAATACCATCATGAATGCTGTCAAGGGTAAAAACTGTTTCTAAAACATCCCATGGATTTTCTTCAAGTTGTTTGTGTCCAAGACTCAGTCGACGGTTTGCTTTATCAATTTCAAGAACCTGAACTTCTATTTCAGCACCAATTTGTGTGAATTCAGATGGATGTTTGATTTTTTTAGTCCACGAAAGATCTGAAATGTGAATCAAACCATCCACACCTTCTTCAATTTCAACAAAAACACCAAAATTGGTAAAGTTTCTTACTTTTGCAGTGTGAGTTGTACCAACGGCATATTTTTCTTCAATATTTTCCCATGGGTCTGATTTCAGTTGTTTAATACCCAACGACATTTTTCTTTCTTCGCGGTCAAGTGTCAGGATTACAGCTTCAATTTCGTCTCCAACTTTCAAGAAGTCCTGCGCAGAACGTAAATGCTGTGACCAACTCATTTCTGAAACATGGATTAATCCTTCTACACCATTTGCAATTTCAACAAATGCACCATAATCGGCAATTACCACTACTTTTCCTTTTACTTTATCGCCAACTTTCAAATCAGCATCAAGGGCTTCCCATGGATGTGGTTGTAATTGTTTCAATCCAAGTGCGATACGTTTCTTTTCATCATCGAAATCAAGAATTACTACATTCAGTTTTTCGTCGAGTGTAACAATTTCTTCCGGATGATTTACCCTACCCCACGAAAGGTCGGTAATGTGTATAAGTCCATCAACTCCACCGAGGTCGATAAATACACCGTAAGATGTGATGTTTTTAACAGTACCTTCAAGTACCTGACCTTTCTGAAGTTTACCAATAATTTCTTTTTTCTGATTTTCGAGTTCTGCTTCGATAAGTGCTTTGTGCGATACTACCACATTCTTGAACTCCTGGTTGATTTTTATCACCCTGAATTCCATAGTTTTATTTACAAATACATCGTAATCGCGAATTGGTTTTACATCAATTTGTGAACCAGGTAAGAATGCTTCTATTCCGAATACGTCCACTATCATACCACCTTTGGTGCGACATTTTACATATCCCTTTACAATTTCCTGTGATTCAAGCGCAGCATTTACCCTATCCCACGAACGTGTTGCACGTGCCTGTTTGTGTGAAAGTAATAACTGACCTTTTTTATCTTCCTGACTTTCAATGTAAACCTCTACTTTATCACCTACCTTCAAATCGGGGTTATAGCGGAATTCACTCATCGGTACAATACCGTCCGATTTATATCCTACGTTTACCACAACCTCACGTTTGTTAATTGAGATTACGGTTCCTTCAACAACTTCCTTATCTTTAATTGCATTAAGGGTGTTGTCGTAAATGTTTTTAAGATTTTCCTTTTCTGCGCTTGTGAGGATATCACCTTTTTCGTAAGCATCCCAGTCAAAATCTTCCTGCGGAACAACCTTTTCAACTTTTACTGCTTTTGAAGGTGCTTCTTCAATAATTTCAACAACTTCCGGAGTTGCTTCTGCAACAATTTCTGGAGCAGGTTCTTCAACAGTTTCTGTTACAATTTCTTCTTTTGATTCATTTACTGCTTCCTCTGCTGCTTCAACAGCTACTTCAGAAGTAGTTTCTACGGCAGCTTCAGTTACTTCTGCAGCTACTTCAGCAGAATTCTGAATTTCTTCTGCCTGATTTTTTGTTTCTTCCATTAATAATTTGTTTGTTTTTTTACTAATAAATAGTAGGTTAGACTTTATGTTGATAAAGAAATTTTTAGCGCGCAAAAATACAAATAATTATTTGAATTACAAAGTATAATGCCATTAAAATTTTTGAAATAAAGAAAGCAAAAAGTTGATTTTAGAACTGCCATTCATTTTCAAAATAACGCAACTTTCGCAAACTCCTAATTTATTGATATTCTAATGATTTTAAATGTATAAAATTTGATTATAAAATGGTTATACAAAATTGACTTTTATAAAATTTTGTTCTTTAGACCTCTCCCCTAACCCCCTCCACCTCTATCACCCTTTGGGCACTTTCTCCTCAATGAGAAAGAAATAGGAATAATAATTTTAAGAGGGGAACAGTTCAGAGCTAGTATAAAATTCATCTCATATTTGTAAATAATTGAAATAAAACATATTATACATGCGAAAGTAAAAAAAAAGAATATTCCAAAAAATAATAATAAATTTGCATATTAAAAAATTCATTTTATGAACGATGAAATTTTTCCGTTAGTAGATAACTCAGGTAACGTTATTGGAAGTGCCTCCCGTAGCGAATGTCATTCAGGAAGTTTCTTGTTACATCCCGTAGTGCACCTACATGTCATAAGTTCCGAAAAAAAGTTGTTTTTACAGAAAAGAGCAGCCGATAAAGATATACAACCCGATAAATGGGATACATCGGTTGGCGGACATATATCGTTGGGTGAAAAAGTAGAAGAAGCACTCTTACGAGAAGTTTCAGAGGAACTTGGAATTACTCACTTCGAACCAGTATTTTTACATCGCTACATTTTCAAATCGGACTGCGAAGCTGAATTTGTAAACAGTTATTATACAATTTACGACGGAGAAATTACTATTGATAAATCTGAAATTTCAGAAGGCAAATTTTGGAGTTATGAAGAAATTGAGCAGAATTTAGGCAAAAATATTTTTACACCTAATTTTGAATTTGAATTTAATTTGCTGACTAAACAAAACCTTTTACCAATAAGATAAGCAAAATATATTTATGGCAATAAGAACAAAAAAACGGGCAATCAGATTACCCGTTTTTTTTTATTTGTTTGTGCTCTCAAGTTCAATCATTACCATGTCCTTAGGAACTTTATCGCCAACAGCTACATTTATTTTTTTTATTTTTGCAGTAAATGGCATTTGAATTCTGTTCATCATTTTCATGGCTTCAATTATCATTAACGGCTCTCCTTCTTTTACAACCTGACCTTCTTTTACATTAACCTGAATTATGGTACCAGGTATAAATGACTGAATTTCGTATGGATTAGGGTCAATCCACATTTTACGATTCTGATATTTTTTTGTAAGCAAGGTTTTATATTTTCGGGCTGTAACAGCAAAGTTTACGAACTCAGGTGTCGGTTTATTCATAAAAATAAATATTTAATAAATTATTCTGATTATTGAGCCTAGACTCTTTATAATAAATTGATATGTTTGGAGTTAAAAATCAGAATGGAGGAATTCCATGTTTTTTTGCCGGACGATAATCGTCTTTATTTTGAGAAACTTCAAGTGCATGAAGAAGTAATTCACGGGTTTCGAGTGGTTCAATTACAGCATCGATATAACCTTTCGACGCAGCCACAAAAGGATTTGCAAACTTCTCAACATATTCTTTAACTTTTTGCTGACGCATAGCATCTTGATCTTCAGCTTCCATAATTTCTTTGCGGAAAATTATATTTGCAGCTCCTTCGGGTCCCATAACGGCAATTTCAGCACTTGGCCATGCAAACATAAAGTCTGCTCCCAAATGACGAGAGTTCATCGCTATATAACCTCCGCCATAGGCTTTACGTAAAATCACGGTAATTTTTGGCACGGTAGCTTCAGAGTAAGCATACAACATTTTTGCACCATGACGAATAACTCCGGCGTGTTCCTGATCTACTCCGGGTAAATAGCCCGGCATATCTTCAAGTGTAATGATAGGTATGTTAAAAGCATCGCAAAAACGAATGAAACGTGCAGCTTTGTCCGATGCATCACAATCGAGTACACCTGCAAGATACATAGGTTGGTTGGCAACAAATCCTACGGTATCTCCATTCATACGACTAAATCCTATTACGATATTCGGAGCCCAAAGTTCTTGAACTTCCAAAAATTTTGATTCGTCGGCAAGGGCATAAATAATATCACGTACATCGTAGGGTTGTTTGGGATCAGAAGGTATGATTTTTTCAATATTCTTTTTAAATGTAGGTTTTGCCGGTTTAACTTTAGCAGCTTTTTCCTGATTGCTGTGTGGAATAAGCGAAATCAATTCTTTAATTTGATTCAGACATTCTTTTTCAGTAAGAGCATAAAAATGAGCATTACCTGTAATTTCGGCATGTACCCTTGCACCACCTAAATCTTCCTGAGAAATTTTTTCGCCAAGTACAGTTTCAATTACATTCGGACCGGTTATAAACATTTTTGAGATATTCTCTACTACAAATACAAAATCAGTAAGTGCGGGAGAATACACTGCACCACCTGCACAGGGACCCAAAATCACAGATATTTGTGGTATCACACCCGAAGCCATGGTATTGCGATAAAAAATTTCACCATAACCTGCCAAAGCTCCGATACCTTCCTGAATACGCGCTCCTCCCGAGTCGTTAATCCCAATACAGGGCACTTTCATTTTAAGTGCGTGATCCATAATTTTGGTAATTTTTCGGGCATGCTTTAACCCAAGTGAGCCTCCCATAACTGTAAAATCCTGGGCGTAAATACACACCGGAGCACCATTTATATTTCCGGTTCCTGTTATTACACCATCGCCAGCTAAAACTTTGTTTTCCATACCGAAATTTGTTTCTTCATGCTGGACAAACAAATCATACTCATGAAAAGAATCCGGATCGAGTAAAGCAAGGATACGCTCACGGGCAGTCATTTTACCCATAGCTACTTGTTTTTCAATGGCTTTATCGCCTCCACCCTTTTCAATAATTGCTTTTTTCTGGCGTAATGCCAGGATGTTTTTCTTTAATGTCATAATTCGTTTTTT
>CAZDSY010000163.1:0-5430 GCA_964508285.1 uncultured Paludibacter sp. | reverse complement strand
AACGAAGCAAGAAAAATAGTAAAAGAATAAAATAAATAAACAATTATGGATTTCAGAAAAGTAAATGCAGCTCCTAACACCATTTCGCGAGACATTAACAAAATGTGCGAACCGGTAGGTAATGTATATGAAATGGTAAAAATTATTGCCAAACGTTCAAATCAGATTAATGCTGAAATAAAAAGTGAACTTGATAAAAAACTGCACGAATTTTCGTCTCTAAACGAAAATATTGAAGAAGTTTTTGAAAACCGTGAACAAATTGAAATTTCGCGTTATTACGAAAAACTCCCAAAACCGGTATTGATAGCTACACAGGAATTTATTGAAAACAAAATTTACTATCGCAATCCGGTTAAAGAAAGCAAGTTAAAATAACTCCTTTCACTTGTACATCAAAGAACATTATTGACTGTTTAATTTCTAAACACGAGATATTTAATGGATAAAACTTCAACAAAGAAGTTTTATTCTTTTTTTAATATATATGTTCACTACAATTTTGTATTTTTGTGAATGATAAATACAACAGGAACACAAAAAAATCGTTTTGTTTGATTTTTCTCAAATTTACCTTTTATCTAAACTATTAATTCAGAAACTACTATGCTCAAAGGTAAAAAAATAATTTTAGGAGTTACAGGCAGCATTGCAGCCTACAAATCGGCTCATCTTATCCGTTTGCTAATTAAAGCCGGTGCAGAAGTAAAAGTGATAATGACACCACTTGCAAAAGAATTTATAACGCCCCTTACATTAGCCACGCTTTCTCGGAATCCAATTTTGGTTGATTTTTTCAATCCCGAAAACGGTGACTGGAACAGTCATGTTGACCTTGGTGTTTGGGCTGATGCTTACGTTATAGCACCTGCTACTGCTAATACAATTGCAAAAATGGCTACAGGAGTTGCCGATAATTTACTTTTAACAACTTTTTTATCTGCAAGATGTCCTGTTTTCGTTGCTCCGGCTATGGATTTGGATATGTTTCAACATAAAACCACCAAACACAACATCGAGTTACTTAAATCGATGGGAGTAAATATTATCGAACCTGCTTCGGGAGAACTTGCAAGCGGACTCGAAGGAAAAGGAAGAATGGAAGAGCCTGAAAATATTACCAATGAATTAATTGATTATTTCAGCGGAAAACACATGGCAGGAAAAATTGTGTTAATCACGGCTGGTCCAACATACGAAAAGATAGATCTTGTACGTTTTGTAGGTAATTATTCAACGGGTAAAATGGGATTTGCTCTGGCCGAAACATGTGCCCGACAAGGAGCCAATGTTATTCTTATTACCGGACCTGTGAATTTAAAAACTACTCATAGAAACATTAAAAGAATTGATGTGGAAAGTGCTGCAGAAATGTATAAAATGGTAATGGCAAAATTTCCTGAAACAGACGGAGCAATTCTTTGTGCTGCTGTTGCTGATTTTACTCCGATTGATAGTTATGATACCAAACTTAAAAGAAAAGGTGATAATTTACAATTAATTTTAAGGCCTACTGAAGATATCGCTTCAGCTGTGGGAAAAATTAAAAAAAATGAACAATTTCTGGTAGGTTTTGCACTTGAAAGCGAAAACGAAATTGAAAATGCCCGAAACAAAATGGAACGTAAAAATTTTGACTTTATCGTTCTCAATTCTCTTCAGGATGAAGGTTCGGGTTTTGGTTTCGACACGAACAAAGTTTCCATTATACATCGATCGGGATTACAAAAAGATTATGAACTTAAAAGCAAACTCGATGTAGCCAACGATATTGTGAAAGAAATTAATACACTTATATTCTGATAAAATATTTTTAAAAAAAAATCAATAATAGTGAGAAAAGGTTCAATTCGATTTATTTTTAACTTCTGCCTGTTATTTTCAATACCATTTTTTACAGTTTCGCAGGAATTAAATTGTAATATTCAAGTAAATTCTGACCAGATTCAGGGATCTAACAAAGCAGTATTTAATGCTTTGCAAAAATCAGCAACTGAATTTGTAAACAATAGAAAATGGACAGAAACAACTTTTGCACCCAATGAGCGTATTGAATGTTCGATGAATATTATAGTAAAGAAGTACGAAGGAGAGACATTTACAACTGAAATTCAGGTACAATCACGTCGTCCGGTGTACAATACCGGATACAATACCACCTTATTTAACTTTAAGGATAATAATTTTACTTTTAATTTCAAGGAATTTGACCAGCTTGAAATGAATGAAAATACCATAACTTCGAATCTTACAGCCGTTTTAGCATATTATGCATATCTGATTATTGGTTTTGATATGGACTCTTACGCACGCTTTGGCGGCACACCCTATTTTCAGGCTGCCGAGCAAATTGTTAATATGGCACAGTCGGCTGATTTAATCGGATGGAAAGCTTTTGAAAGCACACGAAATCGATATGCGCTGATAAATAATCTCATGGATGAAGCATTCCGAAAATTCAGGAGTTATTTTTACGACTATCACCGACTCGGACTCGACGAAATGACCCTTAATATGACTAATGCACGTGCAAAAATTGCGGAAGGTATTCCTGTTTTGCGTGAGACAAACCGAAGCCGCCCAACTGCTATTGTTATAGCAGCTTTTCTTGATGCCAAGACCGATGAAATTCTCAACATCTTTTCTAAAGCTCCTGATAAAGAAAAAAAAATAGTGTCTGAAATTTTGAATGATGTTAATCCTACACAATCAGATAAGTATACTAAAATGCTGAATTAAAAATTTGTAGCATTTGTCAATCATCGAACTTCATGTTAAAATCCTTATTTATAAGTAACTACGTCTTAATCGACGAGCTTGATATTCAATTTGAAAAAGGCTTTACGGTAATTACAGGCGAAACCGGAGCAGGAAAATCCGTAATTCTTGGTGCACTTGCACTTCTTTTTGGTCAACGAGCCGAAACGAAAATGTTACGTTCAAATGATGTAAAATGTGTTATTGAAGCTGCTTTCGATATCTCAGACAACAAAAATCTTTATTTATTTTTTGAACAAAACGAGCTTGATTATGATGCAGAAAATTGTATTGTAAGACGTGAAATCAGTGCTCAAAAATCGCGCTCATTTATTAATGATACACCTGTTGGATTGAACGTTTTACGCGATTTATCACAAAATCTTATCGATATTCACTCGCAACATCAGAACTTGTTGCTTATGAATCATGGATTTCAGTTAAGCGTAGTCGATGCTATTGCTTCAAACCAAGACATAATCAACAAATATAAAAAACTTTATAATTCCTTCCTTAAAAAAAAGAGAAAACTTGCACTTTTGATTCAACAAACTGAAACAGAAAAATCTGATTTGGATTATTATCAGTTTCAATACAAACAACTTACAGATGTACGCCTTTCAGTAGAAGAATTTGTAGAAATCGAAAGGGAATTCGAACTGCTAAATCATGCGGCCGAAATAATATCAGCATTAGAAAAGTCAGTTGAGCTATTTGAAGGTGAACAGAAAACACTTGCATTATTAAAAGAAAATATTCAACAAATCAGTGCGGTAAAAAGATTTATAAGCGAAGCTTCAGCCTGGACAGACAGACTTGAAACTGTATATATTGAAATTAAAGATATTCAATCGGAAGTAGGAGCTTTTTTGAGAAAAATTGATTTTCAACCTCAAAGACTTCAACAAATACAGGAAAGATTAAACGAAATTTATGCTTTACAAAATAAATTTCGCGTTAAAACTGTAGAAGAATTAATACAGATTCGAGAAGAATTCGCATTAAAAATAAAACATACTGAACAGGATACAGAAAAAATTACAGTTCTTGAAAAAGAAATAACTGAAACGGAGGATGCTCTAAAAAAACTTTCGTCAGAACTTACTGAAAAAAGAAAATCAGCCACGAAACCAATCGAAGAATATGTTTCGGCGCATATGAAACAATTAGGTGTTCCAAATATACGTTTTGAAGTACATATTGATGCATTAAAAGATTTTTCGGCAGACGGAAAGGATGAGATAAAATTTTATTTTTCTGCAAATAAAAACCAGGCACTTAAAACGGTTCAGGAAGTTGCTTCCGGGGGTGAAATATCACGTCTGATGCTTTGCATAAAATCCTTAATAGCCGGGAAAACCAAATTGCCAACAATTATCTTCGATGAAATTGATATGGGCGTTTCAGGTGATATAGCTCATCGCATGGGTGAAATTATGCAAGCTATTAGTAAAAATATGCAGGTAATAACAATCACACACTTACCTCAAATTGCTTCAAAAGGAAATCAGCACATCAAAGTACTGAAAGACGAGACAGGGCATCAGGCACGTACCTTTATGAAACAACTCACAGGTAATGAACGCGTTAACGAGATAGCACAAATGTTGAGTGGTAACACCATAAGCGAAGCCGCTCTAGCCAATGCTAAGGTATTACTATCAGGTATTCAATAATTTAAATCTGGTTGCTGATATTTCCGGGAAATACTTCAAGAACAGTTGTTGTACAGTTTTCAGGTATAAAAATTACTTCGACAATTGAAGCTGGAATCAAAATTGTTTCACCCTTGTTTACATGTGTATATTCTCCATTAAAAAGTATCTTGTAAGCACCTTCGGTACACATATAAACTTTAAGTGAATCAATATCACCATAATTTCTTATGATTTGTTTGTCAAATTTTATAAGATTAGTAGTAAAATAGTCGGAAAAAACTAAAGGCACTATTTCATTAATTTTTTCTTTATAAATAGTTTTTGGATTCTCAACAGATTCAAAATTAATTACATCAAGAGCCTGGTCAACATGCAACTGTCGAGGATTTCCTTTATCGTCCAACCTGTTATAATCATAAATACGATAAGTTATATCGCTGCTTTGCTGAATTTCGGCAAGTAAAATTCCTTTACCTATAGCATGTACCAAACCTGCAGGTAAATAAACAACATCACCTTTACTAACAGGGACTTTATTAAGAATATTTTCTGTTGAATTATTTTGAACAGATTCAATATATTTTTCTTTTGTAATTCCATTCTTAAAACCTACAATTAATTCAGCTTCAGGTTCAGCATCCATAATATACCACATTTCGGTCTTACCAAATGAATTATGTCGTTCAGCTGCTGTTTCATCATCAGGGTGAACCTGTATGGAAAGATTTTCATTAGCATCAATAATTTTAAAAAGTAAAGGAAAATTCAGTCCATAGTGCTGATAAACACTTTCACCCACAAGTTCACCCATGTAAATCTCAATAAGTTCAGTGAGTGTGTTACCCGCAAGAAAGCCATTGTTTACTACTGAATCTTCGCCTGCACAGGCAGACAATTCCCAACTCTCCCCGACCTTTTGTTCATTTCCGGGCTTGTTCAGCACACTAATAAGTTTAGTGCCGCCCCAAATGCGTTCTTTTAAAATGGGAGTAAACTTTAATGGATATAAGTTCAT
>CAZDSY010000162.1:0-5505 GCA_964508285.1 uncultured Paludibacter sp. | reverse complement strand
TTGTGGACGAACTACTGTAAGGATGAAGAAAATAACCGGACGAAGCGATGATATGCTCATTATACGCGGAGTAAATTTGTTTCCATCACAAATTGAGCAGGTATTGCTTGAAATGGGTGAAACCAGTGCACACTACATGTTGTATGTTGACAAAGAAAACAATCTGGATACACTTGAACTCCAGGTGGAAATGGATGAAGCGAACCTAATGGACACTATCCGCGACTTGCAAATGCTTACCCGAAAAATTGAAAATGCCTTGAACAGTGCTATTGGACTCAGCTTAAAAGTTACTTTGGTTGAGCCTAAAACACTTGCCCGCAGCGAAGGTAAAGCTGTTCGGGTGATCGATAGGAGAAAATTCAAATAAGAATTTTTGATTTGCGGAATTTTTTCTGCATTTCAATATTTTTTTATAGCTTTGAAAGGCTTTTCTTACAAAAAACGGAAAAGTCTTTCGTCATTTAATATATTCAAAGTAAATTCTCAAGAAAAATTTCTTATAATTATGATTTTTGAAAAACAAATTGTTGATAGATTGTTTGATGAATTTAATCAGCCCGATATAACCAAGCTTTCAATACGTGAAGTGGGTAAACTTGTATCGAAAATTGAAAAAGAAAGCGGAAAAGAATTTATTCACATGGAAATGGGAGTGCCTGGTTTACCTGCTTCCAAAATCGGTATTGAGGCTGAAAAAGAAGCACTTGAACTTGGTCTGGCAAATTCATATCCAAATATAGAAGGAATTCCATTCGCGAAATCTGAAATTTCAAGATTTGCAAAACTTTTTATGAATATCGATGTTGAACCTGTTTGTTGTATTCCTACCGTAGGAGGTATGCAGGGAAGTTTTGCAGCGCTTTTGGGTTGTGCAAGAATTCATCAGGATAAACCTTTCACGCTCTTTATCGATCCGGGATTTCCGGTAAATAAATCACAGTTACAGCTTCTTGGACTTCCTTTTAAATCGTTCGATATCCTGAACTTCCGAGGTGAAAAATTGAGAGGGAAATTAGAATCGTTTTTGCAAAAAGGTGATATTTCGACTATTACATATTCATCACCCAACAATCCTTCATGGATAAGTTTGAACGATACTGAATTGCAAATTATTGGCGAATTAGCCACAAAATATGATGTGATTGTGGTAGAAGATCTTGCTTATTTTGGAATGGATTTCAGAAAAGATTACGGTAAACCGGGAATTCCGCCTTATCAGCCAACCGTAGCAAATTATACCGAGAATTATATTTTGTTGCTTTCAGCATCCAAAATTTTCAGTTATGCCGGGCAGCGTATCGGAATGATGATTTTTTCAAAGAAACTTTATTCTAAACGATTTCCAAATCTTAAAAAATATTTTACCAGCGACGCATTGGGACATTTTATTCCGTACGGAGTATTATACGCTACTACCGCAGGTACTTCTCACACAGCACAATACGCTTTGGCTTCGATGTTAAAAGCTGCCAACGATGGTATAATAGATTTTACACATGAACTTCATCATTATGGAGAAAAAGCACGTTTAATGAAAGAAATTTTTCTGAAATATGGTTTTTATATCGTTTATAAGGATGAAAAAGGCGATTTGGCTGATGGCTTTTATTTTACGATTGCCTATCCCGGTATGACCAGTGGTGAATTGATGAAAGCATTTTTGTATTATGGTATTAGCGCCATTTCATTAAATATCACTGGCAGCGAAAATCAAAACGGATTGCGTGCCTGCGTTTCATTTGTACGTTTGGAACAAATTCCTGAACTGGATAAAAGATTGAAAATGTTTGTTGAAGAGCATAATGGATGATATTGAAACAATGCTTTGAATTTTTAAATAAAATTTTACTGTCTGAAAATCAAATAGTATTTCTGCATAAAAAAGAGGGTGAATTTTATTAGTTTCACCCTCTTTATTTTCATGAAATCTCTTATTGTTTTCGGATATAAATGTTCCAGGCAATACGGTCGATAATATTTGTAGCTAAATTAGTTTGCCTTACAGTTTTAAATATTTCTCCGATAGAAGCAATGTTTTCACCCATCAACGTTCTTAAAGTAGTAGAACTACCATCATCGAAAGTAATTTTTATATCTCTTTTTGCAAATGTTACATTCTGGTCTGTTGAGTCAGGCTGATTTACAATAATTTCAACTTTTGCATTTGTTTGCAAAATTCCATTGAGATATACTTTAGCACTGTCGGTAACATTTGGTTGTTTATTACGCACAATCTGAACATTCCCAATTGTCAGGGAATATGTTCTTTCTCTATGTTTGAAATTTTTATCAAAAACTTTTACGGTTGTAAGTTTTTCTTCGTACAAAATCTTTCCTTCTTTTCTGATAGCATAAGCTGATATGGCTGTATCTCCGCTGTTTTCTGTACGGCTGACGGTGTAACCCGATGCCAGCTCATAAATAGACGAAGCGTTAAAGCCGTTCACTTTGTTGCGTGAGCGTAATTCAGTCAGCATTCCAATTTTTTCGTTATCAATACTGAAATCGGATTTTAAACGGTACTCATTTCCTATAACACGATTTCTCATTACATAATAGTCGCTTACTTTTGCTTCAAAATTATTTTTGAGAGTAGTATCCGCAATCTGAAACCAGAACAATGAAAGTGGATTACGCACTTTTTTAAGAGGTAAACGAACAATCATGAATTCGCTGTCAGAAGTTCTTGTAAAGAACCGAAAATAGGGTTTATTTTCTTTTACACGTTTCCAGGAATATTCGTAAACACCTGAAATTTTGTCGAGCGTGATGAGCACAGTGTCATTCGGCATAAAGTCACCTATTCCTGTTGATGGAGCTTTTAAAATTTCATTGCTACCTGAAACCTCGCTTTGAGTCAGAAGTTGAAATTCGGATGAAGCATTGATTTTTTTTATTGCATCGTCGAGCGTGTTCACATTGTCATTTAGCGAGTCCTTGAGCGATGTTTTCAAAAGATCATTATCACAAGAAGCAAGAACCAATACAAAAGCCAAAGCAATAAATTTTAAACTTTTTGTTTTCATACGAATTAATTTTTAAAAATTAAATATAAATACTTTATATACACTGACTGATAAATATTGAAAAAGTTTATTTCAACTCTATATTTTAACGCAAAATAAATTTCAAAATTATATTTGAATGCATCTATTTATCTTTTTTATTAATAACATTCAAAAACTGATTATTCCAAAATAAAACGTTTTCTATTCCTTGTTATACCAACCTGCGTACATGGCGTAGTTATGAGCAATTTTAAGGTTCATTTCGTGGGTTTTTTCCGGTTCCACATCTTTTACATATTTTGCCGGAACGCCTGCCCACAGCGTATATGGAGGAATTTTTGTGTTGCTAAGAACCAATGCGCCAGCTGCCACAATTGCTCCTTCGCCTACTTCGGCATAATCAAGTACGGTTGCACCCATGCCAATCAGTGCATAATCGTCAATTTTAGCTCCATGTATGGTAACATTATGTCCTATTGAAACATAATTGCCAATTTCAACTGTCGATTTCTCGTATAAAGTGTGCAAAACAGTACCATCCTGTATATTTACATTATTTCCAATTCTAATAGAATTAACATCACCTCTTAGTACAGCGTTGAACCAAACGCTGCAATCATCTCCCATTATTACGTCGCCTACAATAGTTGCATTTTCAGCCAGATAACAATTTTTTCCAATTTGAGGTGTAAAACCGCGAACTTCTTTTATTAATGCCATTATTTTATATTTTTATTATGCAAAGATAATGCTATCATTGTTTACTTGAACCCAATTTGTGCTTTGTATGCATTTTTTTTATATTTTCAAATTATCTGTTTCAAAAACATTTATCTTTGTTTTTTTAGTTTTAAGATTCACTTTTTTTTACAAACATATTTGATTTATGAACAAAGTAACACTTTCACAAATTAATAGTTTTCTTGCGAATGAAATTATTGCTGTAGCAGGTGCTTCACGAAACGAAAAAAGTTTTGGTTATAAAGTTGTCGCACACTTGAAAAATCTTAATTATAAAGTGTTTAGCATTAACTCTGCCTACGACAGTTCAGTACCGTATCAGGATAAATATACTTCACTTGCAGAAATATCCGGAAACAATTTCGGATTACTGATTGTTACACCTAAAGAGCAAACCTTGCAAGTTTTGCAACAAGCTATTGCCAAAGGAGTTAAACATATTTGGATTCAACAAATGTCTGAAACTCCCGAAATAATGAATTACTCAATTCCTTACGAATCAAATATTGTTTTTTAAACAATGTATTTTTATGTTTGCAAAGCCTGCCGGTGTGCATAAATTTCATTATACGATAAAGAAAATTTTCGGTAAATTACCCAAATAATGTGTTTTACAGTAGCTATAGTGCGACAGAATACTCTCCTTACAATAGAAAAGTATTATAATTATCTTGATAAGCAGGATAATTTTTCTACACCTTTATTTCCTGAATTTCCCGATTATTATTTTGTAAGTGGTTTTGCACATCCTGCTTTACCTGTGATTCATGAAAAAGGAATCTCACTGTTTCAGTGGGGACTTATACCAGCCTGGACACGAAATGAAGCTGATGCCCGAGAAATAAAAACAAAAACACTGAATGCAATTGGAGAAACCTTATTTGACAAACCATCGTTCAGAAAACCTGCATTTTCGCAACGATGTATTATCCCTGTAACCGGGTTTTACGAATATCGCGATGTTAACGGTGTGAAGTATCCTTATTTTATTTACAGTGCTGATAATCAGGGATTTTTACTTGGCGGTGTTTACGACACCTGGATAAATCCTGCAACAGGCGAAACGAATAAAAGTTTCAGTATAGTAACTACTCCGGCAAACTCACTGATGGAAAAAATTCACAACCTGAAATTGCGAATGCCTTTAATTTTACCACCTTCGCAAAGTAAACTTTGGGTAAACAGTAATACTGATGTACAACTTGTAAAATCGCTTATACAACCCTACGAAGCTCGCTTGATGGAAGCTCACACCATTTCACGAAATGCAAATAATGCACGCTTAAACAGAAATATACCCGAAATTATGAATGAAGTAAAATATCCTGAACTTGATGGATTTATTGAGAACACACTATTTTAGCAGAATGTTATTTTATTTCTTAGTTTTTTAAATTTCAGTTAACAGTATTGTAAACTAGAATTAAAAGTATTATTTTTGCACAAAAATAAATTGGTTGTGCAATTTTAAATATTTAGAAATGAGTAAAATTACAGTTAACAGTTACGAAGAATTAGAAAAGTTTGTAGGAAAAGAAATTGGTGTTTCGGATTACCATACCATTACGCAGGAACAAATCAATCTTTTTGCAGATGCAACGCTCGATCATCAGTGGATACATGTAGATGAAGAACGTGCCAAACTTGAAAGCCCATTTAAAACTACTATTGCTCATGGTTATCTGAATTTATCAATTTTACCCTATTTATGGGAACAGGTAATTCAGGTAAACAATTCGAAACTTACTGTAAA
>CAZDSY010000161.1:0-5543 GCA_964508285.1 uncultured Paludibacter sp. | reverse complement strand
GTTGTTTATCAGTTCAAAGATACAATTTTCTGAAAGCAAATCACAACATTGAATGAAATACTCTTCGCCGTCGAAAGTTGTTTATCAGTTCAAAGATACAATTTTCTGTGTACTTCTGAGTGCGCTTAGTGCCTTATTGGTGAGATTAATTTTCATATTTTTTATTCCTCATTAATTCACATAAACTCTATTAATGTTTTTAGTAGTCCCTGAAATTTACAGGTAATTTAATAACTTTGCAAACTTAATTAATTTTAATTTAAAACTCTGTAACCTGAAACTTTCAAGCTTTGAAACTTTCAAACCTGAAAATCTGAAACAAATTGTAAATTGTTAAATTGTAAATCAAAAATGACTGTTCTCTACGAAGATAACCACATAATAGCAGTAAACAAAACCTGCTCTGAAATTGTGCAGGGCGATAAAACCGGCGATGAACCGCTTTCTGAAACCATTAAACGTTATCTGAAAGAGAAGTACAACAAACCCGGTGAGGTTTTTTGTGGCGTTACACACCGGCTGGACCGCCCTGTGAGTGGCGTTGTGCTTTTTGCACGTACAAGCAAAGCGCTTGCCCGACTGAATGATATGTTTAAAAATCAGGAAGTAAAAAAAACATATTGGGCAATTGTAAAAAACAAACCTGTAAACAACGAAGGGCGGTTGGAGCACTTTTTGGTTCGTAACGAAAAGCAAAACAAATCGGTTGCACACGAAAAAGCAGTGCCCAATGCCAAAAAAGCAGCGCTTACGTACAAAATGATTGCACATTCCGATACTTATTACCTTCTCGAAGTGCATCTCGAAACCGGCCGTCATCATCAAATACGATGCCAGCTGGCAAAAATGGGATGCCCCATTAAAGGTGACCTGAAATATGGTTTTGCGCGATCCAATCCCAACGGTGGCATTAGCCTGCATGCCCGAAACGTTGAATTTATCCACCCGGTTTCAAAGCAGCTGATTCAAATAACTGCTCCCGTGCCCGAAGATGATAAATTATGGAAAGCGTTTGAGAAGATGTTTGAATGAAAGATGATTAAAATTCTGGAGTAAACTGAAGTTTGGAAAGTTTCAGAAGTTTCAAAAGTTTCAGAAGTTAATGAACTTACTGGTTTGAAGTTATTAATTACACAGCTTCTGAAAATACACTTCCGGCAACACTATGATAATTTCTTGATTACTTTCTTCCTTTTGCCAGTACAACATTAAGTTAACTTTGGCGCTTTTAGGCACATAATTTTTCTCGCGCTGCATTTCTATTTCCTTTAAAAATTGCTGCGAAAATTTTAAAACCGATTGTCCTTTTGAATTCAAACATTCATCGTTGGAAATAAACAAGGTATCTCCCGTGTTTAGTTTTGAAATTACATACTGCCTGTTGATAAAATAATCGAGCCATACATCATTGTGCGTCAGTTGCATTGCTATTTGATTAGGAGCGGAATAGATGGCTTTATCATCAATTTTTTCAAGATTATCAACGTTTATCCGGTTGAAATAATTCCTGTTTGTATGAATAGTGAGCAACTTTTTTGCTCTTGTCATGCCTACATAAAGCAGGCGTTTATCTTCTTCGTTTTGAATTGTGAAATTATCCATCAGCATAAACACATTGTCGAACTCCCTGCCTTTTGCCTTGTGAATGGTTGATACAAAAATGGTTTCAGTGTTTTCACTGAAAAAATCTTCCAGTTTCGATTCGCGGATAAAAACCTCAAAATCTGATTTATACTTAATTTTTGTATTTGTAGCTTCAAAATCGCGGATAATATTGTTGCAAATTTCCAACTTTGTACTTTTCTGAAATTTATTTTTCAACGCTCGTTTTGCATTTTCCCACAGCTCATCGTTTATAACAAAAACATCGTTCGACAAATTCAGTAGCTTTATAAATTCTCTGACTTCAAGCATATT
Organism: uncultured Paludibacter sp.; assembly: GCA_964508285.1. Taxonomy (GTDB): domain Bacteria; phylum Bacteroidota; class Bacteroidia; order Bacteroidales; family Paludibacteraceae; genus Paludibacter. The sequence continues at coordinate 3,626 of CAZDSY010000161.1, read as the reverse complement.
GTACAAACTGAATCCATCGTTGCTTTGTATAAGTCGGGCACGCAAACCAAAATTCAGCAACAAGCCCGTAATTTGCAAAGCCTGTTCATTAGTGGTTGTAAGCACACAACTCAACCCTTGCAGATTGGTTGTAAGAATATCGTTTACAAGCGGCGAAACAATGTTCGTACTTTGATATTGTACCAATTTGATTTTGCCAAGTTCATTATTTTTAGCTATGATGGGAATTTCTTTCAGTCGATGCTGAATAGTTTCGGCAAACTGATTGGTAAAAGCTACAAGATTGGCTTTGCTACGGAAATTTTCCACCAGTTCATATTTTACCGCTTTGTTTTCATTAATAAAATGCTCAAGATATTTAGAGTTGGAGCCACGGAATTCAAAGATATTTTGGTCATCATCGCCAACGGCTATCACGCGCATATCTTCGTTTATTTCCATCAATAGTGTTATCAGATTAAACTCATCTTCGTTCATATCCTGCGCTTCGTCAATTACCAGTACTGTTTTGGTTATTCGGTTCTGTTCTACTTCATTGTTTTTAATTTTTTCAATCGTTTTCTTTAAAATTGTATCCGATTTTTCAATCGAACCTACTTTCCCTAGCAAATCGAAACAATAAGAGTGAAAAGTTTTAATTTCCACAAAGTTGGCAGCATTTCCAATCAGACTGATCAATCGTTTTTTAAATTCGGTTGCAGCTGCTCTCGAAAATGTAACCATCAATAACTGCTCATGCTTCACATCTTCCATATACAGCAACGATGCCAGTTTATGAACCAAAATCCTCGTTTTTCCACTTCCAGGACCGGCAGCTACAACTATGTATTTCGATTCTTTATCGTTAATTATCATTAATTGCGATGGCGATAACGCTCCAAAAATTCGTTTAAATTTAGTTGCTGTCATGTTACGATTCAATTCGTCCGCTTTACTACCGGGAAAATATTTTTTCAGAAACGAACTGTAATTAAGTTGAAAATAATCCTCCACAAATTGCAAAGCAGCTTCGTAATCTTCAATCATTTTTTGGGCATACTCGCCTACAATATGAATTTGCTGAACCTTGTTATGGTAAAATTGGTCTAACTTCTCATAATCTTCTTTGGTATATCTTTTTTTATTATCCTTTTCCTTCCGTTCAATGCTCAGGCTATTGTAAACCACCATAAATCCACCTTCAATTTTGATGGCATCAATCCTCGAAAGATAAAAAAGCGCATCTTCAATTTCATCGGCAGTTATGCTTACTTTGAACAGATTCGCACTGTTTTCATAAGCTGTTTTTAACTCCAGCACCGAAAATTCAGCCAGCAATTCTTCTTTTTCTTTGTCGTCAGCAGTAACTGTCCGATTTACTTTGTCGTATAGCAATTCTACAATAAACTTTGCCAATTCATGGCGTTTCTGCAATTTTTGGTGGAGCAAATCTATTGGTTGCAAACTAACAACCGCAATATGATTTTTGGTATTGTTAAGATGTTGACGCTTTATCCAATGTTTTATTGCCCAAAAATTGAAAACGGTTTTAATTTTGTTGACATTTACATCATCGCACCCATTGAGTTCGGCCTCTTCATTTAGTTGCTTAAAATGAAATGTTTTCTCCTGTTCTTCAAGCAAAGGCAGCAAAAAGTTTTCTATTTTGGCAAAAGTTTCAACAATGGAAAGTGAGCGATTTTTGTTTACACTTCGCTTAATGTAAGCTGTCAGATCTTTTGCATCGGCAAGTATATTTTCTTCGCGAAGCAAATTTATAATATTGATAACCTCTTCTTTTACAATACCCAAATGATCACTGATATAATCAACGCGCGATTCTGCGGCTTCGTCGAGTGCTTGCTTCCGACTTTTACTGGAGAACAATTTTTTAATAATTCTAACGCCCTTTTCTTTTTGTTTTTCTTCAAATTTATCGGATGCATTAATTTTTTCGATTGCCTCCTGCGCATTTTTGGCTAATATGCTGTTGGCAAAAATATGGGGAATATTTTGTCCGCGCTTGAGGTAACCTGCATCTTCGAGCGCCGCTATGGCTGTGGTAACTCGTGTTTCTATTTCCACAACATTGTCGTCCCAGCCTGCTTCACGGGCAATTTCCAAAGCTGAATTAGATACTGTTGAACGAAAACGCGTTATATTTTTGATTGCTTTCCAGATTTGTTGAATTTCCTTGATGGAAATTTTGGTTTGATTCAGCAAAATAAAATGCTTATCGAGGTCCTCTTCCTGAAATAAAACATAGCAATCGGCTTGCATTTTTTCATCACGTCCGGCTCTACCGGCTTCTTGCACATAATTCTCAAGCGAATCCGAAATCTCGTAATGCACCACCATGCCCACATCTTTTTTATCAACACCCATACCGAATGCCGAAGTGGCAACTATGATTGAAACCTCGCCATTAATAAATGCATCCTGATTAATGGTTTTCTCCTGCTTGTCCATTTTACCATGGTAAGGTCGGGCATTGTAACCATCATCGGTCAATCTCCCGGCAAGTATATATGCCTTCCGCGTTCTCGATACATAAACGATTGTAGGACAATTCTTTTCTTCAATCAGATTTCTTAGTTTTTGATATTTTTCTTCTTCATTATTTTCACGGAAAACCCTGTAATGAAGGTTTGTACGTGCAGTTTTAGTGGTAAAAAGTTCGAGATTGAGCGAAAGTTTATCACGAAAATAGGTACGGATATCTTCAATTACTTTTAACTTGGCTGTAGCGGTAAAACAAGAAACGGGAATGCTTTCCTGCAGATTTTTCTTTTCTTGAATATTTTTTATAAAATCGCCAATATACAGATAATCAACCCTGAAATCTTGTCCCCATGCCGAGAAACAATGCGCTTCATCGATTACAAAACGTGCAATTTTCCGATGTAAAATCAACCTTTCAATGGTTTTAGAGCGTAATGATTCGGGCGAAATATAAAGTATCGAAGCTGACCCATCCTCTACTCTTTCGAACGATTTTGCACGTTCAATCGGATCGAGCAAACCATTTATAGTTACGGCTTCGGTAATTCCGGCTTTTTCCAGATTGTCAACCTGATCTTTCATTAACGATTGCAGCGGAGAAATAACGACAGTTAAACTTCGCATATTTTCCCCACTTATCAATGCAGGAACTTGAAATGTGATGGATTTTCCACCGCCGGTAGGAAAAATCGTAAGTATCGATTTATTTTCAACTGCTGCTTTTGCTGCTTTTTCCTGCAAAGGTTCACCGCCAAAAGTACGAAAACTGTCGAAACCAAAAAAACGCTTCAAACCTTTGTGAACATCCAAAGCGGTATCGCAATAAGCACAACCTGTAATACAGGGTTTGTTTCGTAGCAAAAATAGAATCCGTTCTACCTCAGGATAATTCCGCAACACCCATGGTGGAGTAATCGACTTGATATGATTAAATTTTACTAAAGAATTGATTAGAGAAAGGCTGTAAGCAAGTTCTATAGGTTTTTCAATAATTAATTTGGATAAAGGAGCATTTTCACATATTTGATTTTGGAATCTTCGGCAAACAATATACTCCAAAGAATTATTGATTTCGGCATTGAAACCGATGTATTTGAAAAAAGCACGAAATTCTCGTTTATCGTGCAGTAAACTATAAAAAATAT
>CAZDSY010000160.1:0-5557 GCA_964508285.1 uncultured Paludibacter sp. | reverse complement strand
CGTTCGTTTTTTTTGATCAGGCTGTTTGCTGCGTTTACTATGTTTTGTGTCGATCGGTAGTTTTGTTCAAGCTTAAATATTTCGGCATTTTGATATGTGGTTTTAAACTGAAGAATATTGTCGATATTAGCACCACGGAATGAATATATGCTTTGTGCATCGTCCCCAACTACGCAAATCCGCTCATGTTGTTCTGCTAGTTTTTTTACAATCAGATATTGTGCAAAATTGGTATCCTGATATTCATCAACCAAAATATAACTGAATGTTTTCTGATATTTATGTAAAACTTCGGGATGGTTGCGGAAAAGAATATTGGTTTGCAACAATAAATCGTCGAAATCCATAGCATCAGCCTGTTTGCAACGGTTGCAATAAGCTGTGTAAATTTCTTTCAGCATTGGTATGCGGGCATTAAAATCTGCTTTTTGAAAATCGGCATTGGCTCTGTATGCTTCATGTGTTATTAAATTGTTTTTGGCAAAAGAAATACGTGAATGAACAAAGCCAGGTTTGTAAACCTTATCATCAAGTTTCATTTCTTTGATGATACTTTTAATCAAACTTGCAGAATCAGAAGAATCATAAATGGTGAAATTCTTAGAAAAGCCGGTTTTACCCTCCTCAGCACGTAAAATACGCGAAAAAATAGAATGAAAAGTGCCCATCCAAAGGTATCGGGCAGTTTTTTCGCCTACAAGGGTAGCTATGCGGTTTTTCATTTCGCGTGCAGCTTTGTTGGTAAATGTAAGCGCAAGAATGGACGAAGCCGGAACGCCTTTTTTTAGTAAATATGCAATTTTATAGGTTAGCACTCTTGTTTTACCCGAACCTGCACCCGCTATAACAAGTGAAGGTCCATCATTATATTCAACTGCTTTACGTTGATTTTCATTTAATTCGTTCAGAAATGATATTTCCATCGATGGGTGTATAAATACTAACAAGCCGGAAATTCAACTTTTTCCGGCAAAACTTATCTTACAAAATTATAACATTACAGGCAGATAACAATGTTATTTTAAAAGAAGTTATAAACAAACAGCATAAACTGCAATAAATATCACATGGATTTAGAATTCAGCCAGTTATTATATTCTTCAATTATTTCAAGCAAGTTTTTCGCTGTGTAAGTGTTGTTTATTATTTTACGGTAAACGGTTTCACAGTCTTTAAAAAAGTTTCCGGCGCGTGTTTTAAAAGGGAAAAAATTATCGGTGTTTATCATCAAACTTTTACTATCGGGTCTGATAACATAAAATTGGTTGTAAAAGCCTGACCTTTCAAAAGTAGTATAATACTTTTTATGCAGATAAAGTTTCACCTTATCTTCGAAAAGAATGCGCATAAATACCCATTCGTGTTCAAATTCAACTGGGCGAAAGTAAAAACTATCCACTAAAAAAATTTCTACATCCTGAGGTAAATAAGCCTTGTTTTGGTGAGTTAGTGGGTCTTTGTAAACCATCAAACGGTAATTCTCTTTTGCATCGTTGAATTCAAAAGCTCCAAGCAAGGTATCACCATTGTTGAGTATGGCAAAACCCGGACGAATTTGAATATTGAGCAACTTTTCGAGTGTTTGCGATGGTGCTGAAATAGAAAAAGCTAGTAAAAAAAGGACTGAATAAATAACCGGTTTCATTTTTTGTAAGCATTTAGGTTAATATGTACAAAGATGAAAAAAATCAAGTAATTATCCAATAAATATAACATAAAAAACTAATCGGACAGTTATATTAAACGATAGTTTTTTGTGCTCTACAAGTAGCTAAAAATGTAAGTATGCAAAATACCTGAAAAATTACTTTTTCCAAAAAGTAGGAGTAAAAATAAGCAGCACAGTGAAAATCTCAAGCCTTCCAACCATCATGGTAAAAGCAAGAAACCATTTTGAAAAATCGGGGAGATGAGAGAAATTTTCAGCAGGACCAAGATTACCTAACGCAGGACCCACATTGCTAAGACAGGTTATAACGCCGGTAAGAGCGTCAATAAAGTTCATTTTTGTTAAGCTCAATACTGTAGCACCGGTTATCATAAGTATAAAATAAAGTATGATAAAAGCAAAAACACGTGTAACTATATTTTCAGGTACTACCTGACGATGATATTGTACAGGAAAAACCGCATTTGGATGAATCAGACGTTTAAACTCAAGGTATGAATGTTTAAAGACGAGCAAAACTCGAACTACTTTCATGCCACCGGCTGTTGAACCTGCTGAAGAACCTATTAACATAAGAATTACTACCAAAAACGAACTGAAAACCGGCCATAATCCATAATCAACCGTAACAAAACCTGTTGTAGTAATGGTAGAAGTTGTTACAAACAGTCCCTGACGGAAACTTAGTTCAAAATCAGACAATGATTTTATTGAATTAAAATTGGTATTTGTTAGCGTTAGTAGTAAAGTAAAAACAGCAATTAAAATAATATAAGTTCTGAATTCTTCGTTATGAATAACTTTATCAATTTTTAGTTTGGCAAGAAAATAAAACAAAGAAAAGTTTAAGCCAGAAAACATCATAAATACAATAATAATATACTCAATGGCAGGTGAATTGTAAAACGCGATACTCGCTTGTTTTGTTGAAAATCCACCGGTGGCGATGGTACCAAAAGAGTGACAAACAGCATCGAACCAATTCATGCCTGCTAATCGTAGCAAAACTGTTTCTGTTACAGTTAAGGCAATATAAATATATAGTAGAATTTTTGCTGTTTCACTTAATTTAGGATGAATTTTGTCTTTGGTTGGTCCAGTGGCCTCAGCTGAAAAAATCTGCATACCTGAATAACCGAAAATTGGTAAGATTGCCATCGAAATTACAATAATTCCCAAACCTCCAATCCAATGCGTGAGGCTTCGCCAATATAAAATACCGTGTGAAAGCTCTTCGATATTATTCAGAATTGAAGCTCCTGTTGTTGTGAAGCCCGACATGGTTTCGAAGAAAGCATCAGTAACACTGGGTATGCTTCCACTTAAAATAAAAGGAATCATTCCGAAAGCTGAAAACAACAACCATGCAGATACCACGATAACAGAACCTTCGCGTTTACCAAGTTCGGGTTTCGCGTTTCTCCCAAAAAAAAAACTAATAAGCCCCGTTACAACGCATATACCCGAACTTATAGCCATAACGCCTGCTACGTTAGGTTCGTTGTAATAAAAAGATACTATTATAGCTGAAGCTATAAATACACTTTCGACAAGCAGAAGGCTACCTAAAATTTTTAAAATCAGCCTGTGATTGAAATCGTGTCCCAGCATTTTAATTGAAAAATTTTTCCACTTTACGTATTGCCGAGGATATACAGAAAACAATTACATGATCATTTGGTTTTATGACCGTATTTCCGTTCACAATTGAACCTTTTCCATCGCGAACATATCCTCCGATGTTTACCTGGTCGGGCAGATTAAGATCTCTGATTTTGGCGCGAGTAATTTTTGAGCCTGGTTTCGCAATAAACTCAGCCACTTCTGCATCAGCCGAACTTAAACTTCGAACATTGGTTACATTGGCATCGAGAGTAATCTGATAAATATAGCTTGCTGCAATCATTTTTTTATTGATCACTGTACCGATATCCATATTTTCTGCAAGCATTATATAATCGTTGTTTTCAACTTCAGCAATAGTTTTTTTTACCCCGAAACGTTTTGCCGTTACACAAGCAAGAATGTTTGCTTCGGTATTGGCTGTGGCCGCGATAAAAGCATCCATTTCCTGAATTCCTTCTTCTTTAAGTATCTCAAGATTGCGTCCGTCGCAGTTGATAATCATTGAGTTACTTAATTTTCCTGCCAGAGAGTAACTTTTTTCACGGTTACGTTCCAGCACTTTAATAGTATAACCTGAAGCAAGCGATTTGATGGTTTTTTGAGCAATACGGCTTCCTCCCATGAACATTACGTTGCGTATGGGATAATCAGTTTTTCCTCCTTGTTCACGTACAAAATCAAGATTTGCGAGTGTAGTCATGAAATATACAATGTCGTCCGCAATAATCTGATCGGTACCGCTGGGTATTATAGTTTTGTTGTTACGTTTGATGGCTACTACACGGTATCGATCGTGATCGAAAAATCCTTTGTTAAACATCTGGTTAATGATAACTGCGTTTTTTCGAACTTTCATGCCGATAAGAATAAGAGCATCGTTGCAAAAACTCAAATTCTGACGCACCCAGCTCGATTTGAGCGATTCAACTATTTCGCGGGCAGCCAGCATTTCAGGATAAATAAGATGATTTACACCCATTTTTTCGAAAAACTCACGGTTCTCCGGTTCAAGATATTCATGATTATCGATGCGGGCTAGTGTTTTTTTTGCTCCGAGATTTTTGGCAAGCATACAGGCAGTCATATTAACACTTTCGTAAGGAGTTACGGCAATAAACAAATCTGCACCCACAACACCTGTTTCAGAAAGATCGTTGATAGAAGTTGGCATGCCCGTAAAAGTCAGTAAATCGTAGTTCGATTCCAGATTTTTCAACTTTTCCGGGTCTTCATCCAGAAGCGTTATATCAAAATTTTCTCTCGAGAGTAATTTTGCAAGATGTGTGCCCACTTCGCCGGCACCGGCAATAACAATTTTCATTTTTAATCAAAATAAACAATAAATCTTTAATTAAACCTTTGATTGCACTTCTGTTTTCTGAACAGTTTCCATATCACTTAAATATATATTGAGTGAGTTGGCCGATATTTTTATTTCAAGCATAGTAAGGGTCAATGAAATTATAAGTAAAAGAAGCGCCAAACCAAACATATAAACCGATACTTTTTGCCAGCCAATATAAATCAGAAACATCGTTGCCACACAAAGTAACAGGCTAGCCACACCGGCTAATTGCATATTACGCGTGAGATACAATCTTTTTCGTAAGTTTACAATTTGTGCGTGCGTAAGTGCCGATTGATCAATCATGTATTTATCTTTGAGTGTGCGAACAAGTTGTGCGTATGATAAAAACCTGTTGGTATAAGCAAGCAAAAGCAGCGAGATAGCTGAAAAAAGGAATGTGGGTGTAATGAGCGTAAGTTCTTTCATACCTTATAAGTAATAAATACACTTAGAATAATTTCGGGCTGCAAATATAGATATAATTTTCTGCTTCTGAATGTTTTTCGTTACTTTTCGTTGCTTTTTGCTTAATCGCAAAGCGTGTAAAGGTCGCCGCGGGGATTTACGAGCATCACTGGGATTTCTGATTTTTTAATCAAATGCATTTCTTTTGGCCCGAAAATTATATCGTCCAAACCATAATCGCGTGAAGCTGACACAATTATCAAACCTGCATTTGTCTGTTCTGCCAATGTTAATGCTTCACTGTCAACGTTAAAACTGTCTTTTCGGGCATGTTTTGTTTCCCAACTGAAATTGAATTTGCTGAATATCTCAGTCATCTTCGATATTGTGGTAGCCGCTTTCGATCCATAATCGGCAGCCTGAAGTAATATTATATGTGCGTTAGAAAACCTACCAAAAGCTGAAGCAAACTGTGCTTTTTCAATTTCTTCTTCGAGAAAACTTACGGG
>CAZDSY010000159.1:0-5656 GCA_964508285.1 uncultured Paludibacter sp. | reverse complement strand
AAAAGAAATAAATACTTATTTTAGTGCACTGAAAAAAACAATAAAATTTTTAATTGCATGCTAATTATCGGAATTGCCGGAGGAACCGGATCAGGTAAGACTACCGTAGTAAAAAAAATTGTTGACAGACTGCCCGAGGGCGAAGTTGTAATTTTACCACAGGATTCTTACTACCGCGACAGCGGACATTTACCTCTTGAAGAGCGTCTCGAAATAAATTTTGACCATCCCGATTCTATTGAGTTCGAATTATTGGTGAAACATCTGAAAGAACTTAAAAAGGGACATACCATCGAACAACCTATTTATTCTTACCTTACCTGTACGCGAGCTGCCGAAACGATACCCGTAAAACCCTGCCATGTGATTATAGTGGAAGGTATTTTAGTGCTCACCCATCCTGAACTTCGAAAAATGATGGATTTGAAAGTTTTTGTCGATGCCGATGCCGACGATAGATTGATAAGAGTAATTAACCGGGATATTGTAGAACGTGGACGCTCGGTAAATAAAGTGATGGAACGCTATGAATTAACAGTTAAACCCATGCATTTGCAGTTTATTGAACCAACCAAGCGCTTTGCCGATTTAATTATTCCTCAAGGCGGTAATAATCATATTGCGATTGATATTCTTACAAAATACATTGAAAACAATTTGAATAAAAAAGAAAAAAGGTAGCTTTTTTTCAGTTTCATGTAAAACAGAAAATATGCAACTTACAGATTTAAGTAAAATACTGTTTCTCGACATAGAAACCGTGCCTGTAAAAGCTAATTTTGAGCAACTCGAACCCGAATTGGCGCATCTGTGGGAAGATAAATTTGATACGCTGAAAAAACGAATGCCCGAAAAATATAGCGAGGATACTACTGCAGCCGAAGCTTTTGCCAATAGTGCGGGAATTTATTCCGAATTTGGTAAAATTATTTGTATTTCTGTTGGTTCTGTATATTTTCGCGGACTTGAAATGCATTTCAGAACAAAATCATTCTACGGACACGATGAAAAAAAGCTTCTCGAAGATTTCGGAGCTATGTTAACCAAATTCTTTACCGGAACCGATCAGTATATTTGTGGACATAACATTAAAGAGTTTGATATTCCCTATATTTGCCGGCGAATACTCATCAATAGAATAAAATTACCAGCCATTCTCAATATCTCCGGCAAAAAACCATGGGAAATCAACCTACTTGACACACTTGAACTCTGGCGATTTGGCGATTATAAAAATTACACTCCGCTTAAATTACTTACAGCTATTTTTGGTATTCCGACACCCAAAGATGACATTGATGGTAGCAAAGTTGCTGCAGTTTACTATGGCGAAAACGATATCGAACGAATAGCACGTTACTGTCAGAAGGACGTAATTGCGACTGCTTTGGTATTTATGAGCATTAACGGTTTTCAACATTTTAAAACTGAAAATATTGAATACGTTTAGCACTTCATGAAGCATCATAAGATTACAGGAAATACATTATTACCACTGGTTTTGAGTATCGTTGTGTTAACATCGTGCGATGAACAGATAACAAAAAATATTGTCAATATAAAGTTCTCGACGGACACAATTCAAAATAAAAATTCAGACTCATTACGTGTTGGAACAGTGTATGGTTCTACCTCCTATTTTGTATTTCAGGATGAACCATTGGGTTATCAGTATGAAATGGCACAGAATTTTGGAAGATTTGCCGGGAAACCCGTTAAAATAATTGTCGCAAAATCGGAATATGAATTATTAAATCTGCTTGAAAAGAAAGAAATTGATATCGCTGCATACGATTTTTTTGAATCACTCGAGTTAAAATCGAAATACCGATTTGTTTTTACTCAAAACGATAATGAACTTGTTCTTGTACAAAACATCGGCGTACGCAATGTTTCGGAAGTTATCGAACTGAGTGGAAAATCAGTTCATGTAGTAAAAAACAGCATTTATCATAAAGCAATTGAAAAACTAAACGAAGAAACGGGAGGTAATATCATTATCACTGCAGTAAACGACACCTTAAATACCGATGCATTATTGCAAATGTTGGCTGATAAAAAAATTGAATTCACCATAACCAACAGCAAATCGGCAAAATTATATAAAAGGCATTACAAACTTATGGATATGAATGTTCCATTGAGTTTTAAAAGAAATACCGGTTGGTTAATACAAAAAAATGACAGCACACTGGCGCAACAAATAGATGAATGGTGGAATCTGCCTCAAACACGCAAAACAGAATCGGTGCTGTATGTGAAATATTGGGAAAGAAGTCCATATTTTGCCTCCCGAAAATTAGTAATTGGAAAAGGAGCAATCTCACCTTGGGACGAATATTTCCGCAAATATGCACCCGAAATTAACTGGGACTGGCGCTTGCTGGCAGCCGTTGCTTTCAACGAATCGGGTTTCGACCCTGATGAAGTTTCCTGGGCAGGAGCCTCAGGCATTATGCAACTTATGCCACGTACTGCCGCTAATTTTGGACTAAACAGGTCGAACATACTTCATCCTGAAAAAAACATAGAAGCCGGCGTTCAGTATATAAAAAGTTTGAACCTTGCTTTTCGGAAAATTACTGACCGCAAAGAACGTATCAAATTTATCCTTGCATCGTACAATTCAGGACCGGCACATATTTTTGATGCCATGAAACTTGCTGAAAAATACGGTAAAAACCCCAATATCTGGTTTGATAATGTAGATATTTATTTACTCAAAAAAAGCGAACCTGAATTTTATAACGATCCGATTGTAAAACAGGGCAAATTTAGAGGTCGCGAAACTGTGGCTTATGTAATAAATACCCTCGAAACCTATGAGAAATATCTAAAAAAAAATCTGTAAATTTCTCCTTTAAAAGTTTTAGTATGAAAGACTGGCTAAGTGAAAGTGTGATTTTTTTATCCTTAACAAGCCCATAACAATTATTGATTATTTTTGCAATAAATATCATACGATTAAAGAAATTCTTTTCTAAACTTTCGGTAGATATATTCTATTTCAAAAATTAACAAACAAAAAAATTTATGACAGCATTAGTGTTGGGTGCCACAGGTATGACCGGTAAAGAATTGGTAAAACAATTGCTCAATGATGACAATTTTTCACAAGTAGTTCTTTTCGTCAGACGTACTAGCGGCGAAAGTCATCCTAAATTAACAGAACATATTGTAAACTTTGATATGGCACATCAATGGCAACATTTGGTTAAAGGTGATGTGCTTTTTTCATGCATGGGTACAACCCTTCGTAAAGCCGGAAGTAAAGCTGCTCAGTTTAAAATTGATTATCATTATCAGTACGAAACGGCAAAAGCTGCTGCTGCCAATGGTGTAAAGAAATACGTATTGATTTCTGCAGCAGGCGCTTCCACTAAGTCATCATTTTTTTATTCGCGTATGAAAGGAGAACTGGACGAAGCAGTTCAAAAGTTAAAATTTAAATCGGTAACAATTTTACGACCAGGGCAACTTTACGGTAACAGGGAAGAAAATCGCAAAGCAGAACTTTTTGCTGTAAAAATTATGTTTGCATTGAACAGGTTGGGTATTCTGAAAAAATACAGACCCTTACATACAAATTCATTGGCTAAAGCCATGATCAACGCTTCGAAAAAAGAAGGCAACATGATTTATACAATGCATCAGGTGCACGAACTTGCGTACGAAAAATCATAATGCTTTATTTTAACTATTTTGCTGTAGTAAAAACTTTTTAAACTACATATTGTTCCAAAAACAGATAGCAATTACTACTTGAGAAGGTATTTTCAAACTCAGAACCCATGAAATTAAAAATCGTCCTTTTTACCGTTTCCCTGGTATTTTTTCAAACTATATTTTCTCAAAACCATACAGTTAGCGGTTATATAACCGATGCGGCTTCGGGTGAAACACTTATCAGTGGTTCTGTTTACGATGGCATATCACGTAAAGGTACCGTGACTAACGTTTACGGATTTTATTCGCTCACTTTACCATCCGGCGAAGTTGAAATCAATTATTCATATGTAGGATTTACATCCCAAAAACGCTCATTTAAGTTACGAAGAGATACAATTATCAATATAAAACTGAACGAGTCGATAGAATTACAGGAAGTTACCATAACCGGTTCGCATCGCGAAATTGGCGTGAAAGGTTCACAAATGAGTGCAATTGATGTTCCTGTAAACCTCATTAAATCAGTCCCAACACTGTTTGGAGAAGCCGATGTTATCAAGGCATTACAGTTATTACCCGGCGTACAGGCTGGAGTGGAAGGTTCTGCAGGTTTCTATGTGCGAGGCGGCGGGCCCGATGAAAATCTTTTTCTGCTCGATGGAGTGCCCGTTTACAATGTAAATCATATGGGCGGATTCTTTTCGGTTTTCAATCCCGATGCGGTGAAAAACGTTACACTTTATAAAGGCAGTTTTCCTGCAAGATTCGGCAGCCGATTATCGTCGGTAGTGGATATCCGCATGAACGATGGGAACAACAAAGCCATACATGGGAATTTCAGCATAGGACTTATTTCTTCGAAATTTAATGTAGAAGGACCGCTGTTCAGTGAAAACACTACTTTCAATATTTCTGCGCGTCGTACTTATTTGGATGCTTTAGTTCAACCTCTCATTAAAATAGCTACTACACTTGAAAATAATAATTCTGAAAATACCGACAATAATGCAAGCGCAGGATACTATTTTTACGATTTCAATGCCAAAATCAGTCACAAATTTTCCGACAAAGACCGTCTTTATCTGAGTGCATATTTTGGCGACGATGTAATATATGCCGATTTACGCCAAAGATATCGTGATTTAACCAATATCAAAGAAGAAAGCCGCATTAAAGTGGATTGGGACTGGGGAAATATTATTACCGCGTTGAGGTGGAATCATATTATCAACAACAAACTATTTATGAACACTACTGCCACTTATACCCGATACCGTTTTAATATGGATGTAGGAACAATTTACAATCAAACAACAAAAAATCCCCCATCTAAAATATCTATGAATACTACACTTGGATATCGCTCAGGTATTCAGGATTATGCTATAAAGGCTGATTTCGACTATAATCCTAACCCGAACAACGATATTAAGTTTGGCGCCGTTTATACTAATCACAGTTTCAGACCCGGTGTACGTACTTTTCAAACCAAACTGCAAAACGACAGTTCTGTTCAAAAAATGGATACTGTTATCGGTAATCAGAATGTACTTTCGCATGAAACGGCTGTTTATTTCGAAGATAATATTAATGTTACAGATTATCTGAAAATAAATGCAGGCTTGCATTATTCCACGTTTTTTGTTCAACAACAGTTTTATCATTCGCTTCAACCACGGTTGAGTGTACGTTTGTTAATATCAGACAAACTTTCGGCAAAAGCCGGTTATGCCTCCATGAATCAGTATATTCATTTGCTTTCGAACAATACCATAAGTCTGCCTACCGACCTTTGGGTGCCGGTTACCAAACGTATAGAACCAATGCGATCGCATCAGGTAGCTGCCGGACTTTTTTACAACTTGATGAATATTTTTGATTTATCCGTTGAAGCTTATTACAAAACCATGCATAACTTGATTGAATATAAAGATGGCGCTACTTTTCTGGGTTCGAATACCGGTTGGGAGGATAAAGTGAGCATGGG
>CAZDSY010000158.1:0-5668 GCA_964508285.1 uncultured Paludibacter sp. | reverse complement strand
GGACCTTTCGGATCCAAATTACGTCATAGTCCGCTAAGCTTTAAGGTAGATACAGTTTTGTATTACCACGAAAGACCTATCGCAACACAGCAGACCGGTTTTACTTTTGTGGCTCAAATGCGCAGTTGGCTGCCCGATCATATTGGAGGAATTCTATGGTTTGGGGTGGACGATGCTGCAAGTAGTTTATATGTACCGATGTATTGCAGCATTACTGAAATTCCATGGTGCTACAACGAAAGAAATGGTCATTTGCTTGAATACTCTCCTACATCGGCTTTCTGGATTTACAATCAGGTGGCAAATTTTGCTTACGGTAAATACTCCTACATGATGACTGATATACGTAAAGTCCAAAAACAATGGGAAGACGATTTCAACCGTTTAGTACCGGCTATTGACAAAGTAGCTTTAAGCATGAATCAGGATGATGCCCGACAATTTCTTACTTCATTCAGCAATTTACAGGCAGAAAATTCTACCGCGGCATGGAAAAAACTCGGTGAATATCTGTTGGTGAAATATATGGATGGAAACATCAAAAAAGAACAGAATGGAAAATTTGTTCAGAATGAATTTCACATCCCACAATCGATTATCAGAGCCGGTTATCCGGAAGAATTTTTGCGAAAAATTGCGGAAGAAAATCCACAGTTGAAAGCTAAAACGGAGGAAGAGTTAAAAAATCGAAAGTAAAGAATACTTTAATCAGAAAAAAATCCCGCGAAGATAAATTTCTTTACGGGGTTTTTATCAAATATTGAAATTATTGTCGTGAATATAAATTATAAACATCACTCATCCACTCTCTTACGACCTACGCCTTCGTCGATAACTACTTTTTGGGGTGGTGTAAGAAGCACTGATGGATCATCGAGTATTTTGTTAAGCATACGCATTGAAGAAGCATAATAGAATCCATCACAAATTCTCTCATCCATCACAAATTTCAGTAAAATGCTTTTTTGAGCAACCAGTTCGCCTTTGTTATTGAACGAGTGGTGGCGTGATTTACGTCCCATCGCCACGAATACGCTGCAAGTTCCAAATTCATACAAATGATGATAGATTGATTCAACACCGATAGAGCCTATATTGGTAAGAAAAATACCGCAATGCCACGGACTTGCTTTTTCTATTACTTTAGGCATTAACCCAACTTTGTCGAGCCAAAGAAGCGCGAAAACCACAAACCGCATTGCAAAATCGGGTAACATTCCAAGTATTTTTGAAATGGTATCCGATGCATTTTGCTGCCCGACTTTCTGGTTATTTTCCTGTTCTGTTTTTACTTTTCGCACAATGTCCTGCAATGTATCGGTTGGCTGAAAATAAGGTTTTATCAAGGTTTCCTCTCCATCGTCGGAAAGAGATCGTTTAACTGCTATAGAAAAATTTATGTGGTTGCGTGCAAAAATTTTATTCCACATTACAAATCGGTTTAAATGTGGACGCTGTGAAATTAACCTCACAAGTGCAGCCATTATCACATGCATTAACGATAGTCCGGGAATTTCATCTTTATGCTCCTTGATAAATGCTTCAATATGATCAATCCTTACTCGTTCTTCAAAATAATTTTGCGCGTCCATACGTGTGCGTAAAAAATAAGGAATCACCGAAAAAACTGCATCAACTTTACGTATCCGCCAACCATCGTAACGGTCGCCAAAACGCCATTTGTAATAAGGGAGTTTGTCTTCTTTCTTCATGGAATTAAACAATATTAGTTAAAAGTTACAAGTTACGAGATACAAGTCACAAGTGTCAATACAAAATAAATGTGCCTATAACTTCTGTTACTTTAATAACTTCTTTATCTTCTTTCGTAAAAAATTTCAATGTCAAAGATAAAATTTTAATTTGAAAAATTCTATTAAATGAGAATTATCAAATTTGATGTTTTTTTGAGTTTAGGCTTGTTTTTGTTGTTGTGTATAAATAAAAACAGCCTGAATTTTGCATTTCAGGCTGTTTTTATTAAGATTTATAAATTTATCTCAGATTGATTAATTGCACTTATTTGGTTCAAAATTATATTATTCAACCACAAGTTTACGATAATAAACGCCTGTTCCGGTACTTATTTCGATAAAATAAATACCGCTATTTATGTTTTTAACTTGTACAGGAATTTTGTTATTTCCAATAGGTAGAAATTCGTTGTGGATTTCAGCGAGTTTCATTCCTGTTGCATTCAAAAGCGTTATCCTGAAATTTTGTGCAAAATCAGTGTTATCCAAACTTATTATAAATCTACCATTTGTTACAGGATTTGGATAAATATGAATATTGTTATCGTTTTTATTAATTTCTAATCCGGCAGCATTTTGCATTTTTATTGAATGAGGACTTTCGGGTAATCCACTGAAACTGCTAACGCCAAAATCGTCGGTGGCTTTAATATAATATTCGATGTCTTCCAATGTTGAGTAACGGCCTGAAATGTTGGTTTCGTAATTATTATTACCTGTATGTGTCAGGGTGTGTTTGTTGAATACCAGCTGACCTGTTTTTCTATAATATAATTCAACAGAAGCAACAAAATTGGTGTTATCAGTAACCAATGCATGAATTAAAATGTCATTTCTGAAATAACCTTCAGTAACCGGAGTGTGTTCAATAACCGGAGCAGTATTTGGAAGTACCGCAATCTGATACGGATTGTTTATAGCATCGATAGATGGAGCATCACTCGAAGTTAAACCATCGGTAGCCGTAATGTAATAATCAACCCCAGGCTCTAATACTAATGATGCCGGTATTGTTGCGCGATATAAAACATTGTCAGTTGAAGTCATCTGAATGGCAGTATAAGTTGATGTTTTTGTCGTCCGGCAATACAGCGTAACACTGTTTACAAACGGTTCAATATCATCCTTTACTTCTACTTCGATAGTAAGTTCAGTTCCGGGTTCCCACGCTTTATTGTGTAATTGTAGCATAGGACTTGTTCTTGTAATTTTTGGTATTGCACCGGGTACATACGAAGTAGTATCAGAAGCTTCAATATTTTTATACTTGACTTTTACTTCAACATTGCGTCTTACACCGTTCAGTACAGGTTCCGATGAAGTATATTGAATTACATAATTGTTCGTTACCATATTTGAAATATAATCCAGAATAAGATCGAACGATGATGTTATATTAAATACTCTACCATTGGTTACATTTGTAATTGGAGTAAATAAATGGAATAAATCAGTCATTGTAAATGCGTATAATGTGATTTTTTGATTTATACATGCTTCAATAGCCAATTGTAATTTTCCTATACTACCCTGTTGAGGGGTTTCATCGGTAATAATTATAAATATTTTTTGTGAACCCGATCGGAATTTGAAGTTAGAAGCCGATTGCATAATTGCATAATAACCTGGTTCTGTGCCTCCCGAAACGACATTCCGATTCCATACAACATCTCTGAAGTACTGATAATCGAGCGATAATGCTCCATTATCTTCAATAATCGGATTTCCTGCATTTTCATAAGCACCATATCTGCATAAGCCGATTGCATAATCAATACCTTTGTTGCTCAGATTTGATACAAAATTGCTAACATTATTTCTGACTTGAGCTTGTTCATCGGACATACTTCCACTATTATCCATCATAAACACTATATCTGTTAATCGGGTATTACTGCCCTGGCCGGGAGGAATGACTTTAAAGCCTTCTGTTTGCAAAACGCCGTTTTCATAAACTTCAATGTCCTTTTCGGTTAATCCATTATGACTTACTGCAAAGGTGTCAACTCGTACATTCATATAAATATTCGGGAACTGACGCGCATCCAAACTGATTACTTTTGTTGATAATTCATCTGCATAAGTACTGGATTTTACTTTGATTTTGTGTAAAGCGCCAGCATTGTAATATATGCTGATTTCGTCTTCATCGTTTAACGATTGATATGGCAAGTACTGTACGGCAACATATGCCGGAGTAGTTTTAGATACCGAAAAACCATTTGTAATAATTCTTGTTTCTGTAGCTTCTGCTACTTCAGCAGTTTCTGTTTCTGCTTTAATTTTCGATAAAGCGGGGGTTGTGGTTTTATAAATCAGAAATTTATGGTTGGTGTTAACAATTGAATCAACCATGATTGAATTTGAACTGCTAACATTCTCTATTTTAATATATTGTATGTGCGTGTTACCATAATATACCGAATCAAAACTGATAGAATCAGGTGTTATTTTAAGAATTGGCAACCCATTTCCTGTCAGGTGTAAGGGAATTTCTGATTCATCAATATTATTCGTTCGTACAAAAGCATTAATGTCGTATTCAATTGGCTCTTGCGGCCTGAATCTTACAGTAAAATTAAGCGAATCATCTTTTTCAATCCATGCTCTTTTGCTTGCAGGTATTTGTATTAAAAAAGATGGATTTGGTGTGAGAATATCTGCAAAAAGCAAATCAATATCGCCAAAACATTTTAGTGTGATAATTTTATCCTGAAAATTTCCAACCGGAATTGAATCATATGCAAGTATGTTTGTAGAAATACTGTAAACGGTATTTCCGTAAACAGGTTTCTCAGAAATATCAGAAAAATCGACCAATCCTTCAATTTTTTCACCTATTCCGTTGGGGTTATTCGGGTGCATTGGTCCGGATTTATGTCCCCAATAATTATTTTTTGCAGTTATTGTATTTGTACCTGCGTTCTTCAGTGCCAATGTATTATTGTAAAAAATGTTGTTCGAAATTTCCGGATTTGCATTATTTGCGGTATAAAAAGCATTTTGCGATTTGTGAAATTTTGAGCGTGTTATTTTTGGATTCGATGCATCGGTGTGGATTCTTATTCCGATAAAATCACAGCTATCAAGAACGCCTTCTGCTCCATATCTGAAGTATATTATATTATCGGTTGTGCGCATATTTCTAAAAGAATTGGCTTTGGCATAAAATTTTCCGATTGACGATGTTGAACTGCCAACTGACAGATTTACACCGTTGAAAAAGATGGTATTTCCCTGCGCACTTGTTAAACTTGCGCCTGTGTTAACTGTTAGTGATATAGGCAAATAATACACATAGCCGTAGTTTAACAAAATCCAGTCGGTATTAACTGTTCCTGATAGTTTTATTCCGGGATACGTAACACCACTTAACATATTCAGGTTTGTTAGAACCGGCGTACACTCGTTTACAAATTCAACCGGATAAGTTACATTATCAAATGTGTTGTCGTGAATTTCAGCAGACGATTCGTTCAGGCTGATAAAAGCATTGTTGAATAAATTATTTCTGATTTCAGGTGATGAAATTGTGCTTGTAATATCAATAGCTGTAAAAGAACAGTTAGTGATTTTGCCTGTTGAACCAAACCTGAATGCTAATTGGTCGGAAGTGGTATTTGTAACACCCTGGAAAATTACACTGTCGGCAAGAATTGTTCCTAATGAAGTAGTAGAAGTGCCCGCAGCGAGTGCATATCCTGCAACAATTTTTATTGTATCGCCCTTAGCTATTGTAAATGTTGCACCAGTATTTACAGTTAATGTATTTGTCATAAAATACGGATAACCGTAATTCTGTAATGTCCAGTCTTTGTTTACAGTTCCTGTTAGTCTTATTCCACGGTTCGTAACGCCGTTCAGCATATTCAAATTAGAAAGCACCGGCGAACATTCATCAATAAACAGTACAG
>CAZDSY010000157.1:0-5671 GCA_964508285.1 uncultured Paludibacter sp. | reverse complement strand
GCTCCCGATCCGGTGAAAATGATTTCAGATTTAAAAAATTGCCACTGAAAACCTTTAAGGGGACTTTTGAGGTACATATATTAAGCGAATTCTCAAAATTCAGATGAACCTATTGCCTCCTTTAGAGTTTTTCCGCTTTAGCGGAGGGATGGAGCAGGGAAAGTGAAGGATTTCTTATATAAAATGCTAAACTATGAACGAATTTCTTCAGAACAATCCGTTTTTCAGGCTGCTAATACCACTGTTAGCAGGGATTGTTTTTGCACAATTTGTTGAAATCGGATTAAAAATTTTCATTTTATTTTTAATTTTTTCAATATGTTTATTTTCAGCTTCTTACTTAATTCGAAAACCTGAAATTTCATATCGATTTCGTTGGATATTTGGTTTGGCATTGTGGATATTTTTGTTTGCAACAGGAGTTTTTTTATCAAACCAAAAAGCTGATAAAAGTACATTTTGTCATATTAACCAAAAAGGAATTTTTCTGGTTGAACTTACCGAAAAGCCTATTCCAAAAAAAAATTCTTTTCTTTGTCGCGTAAAACTGATAAACTATACTGACAGTTTACTCAAAACCCAACCTGCAACTGGAAGGGTTATTCTTTATTTAGCTAAAGATAGTGCATCAGCAAAATTAGTTTCCGGTCATCGTTTGTTGCTCGAAACCCGTTTTGTTGCACCTGATGGAGTTGTGAACCCCGATGGTTTTGATTTTGCTGCTTATCTTAAACGACAGGGTATTGGTGCAACCGCATATTTACCTTCAGGAAGATGGAAAATATACGATCGAAATACTAAATTTTCATTATTCCGATTGGCAGAAACGGCACAGGAAAAACTAATGAACATTTATCGCCGATTTGGTATCGATGGCGATGAATTTGCTGTACTTGCAGCGCTGACTCTGGGTAGTAAAGATGCCCTGCATCCTGAATTACGACAAAACTACACCACAAGTGGAGGTATGCATATACTGGCAGTAAGCGGATTGCATGTGGGCATAATTTACATGGTTTTAATGTTTCTACTGAAATCTCTCAACCGGAACCAACGACTAAAAATTATTAAAACCATTTTTGTAATTTTATTTTTATGGATCTATGCTTTTATAACAGGACTTCCACCTTCGGTTATCAGAGCTACTTTAATGTTCTCGCTTATTGCTTTAGGCACAAGTCTCGACCGTAGGGCGCAGATTTACAATACTATTTCGGCATCGGCATTTGTAATGCTTCTAATCAATCCCGATTTTTTGTTCGATGTAGGATTTCAATTGAGTTTTAGTGCAGTAGTAAGTATCGTTTATTTTCAGCCAAAAATTGCCGGTTGGTTTATCATTACTAACAAAGCACTGAAATGGGCATGGGAGCTTACAGCAGTTTCGTTGGCGGCTCAAATAGGTACGGCAGCTTTTTCGTTATATTATTTTCATCAGTTTCCAAATTATTTTCTGATAACAAATTTTGTAGCCATCCCTTTTGCTACATTGATTATTTATACAGCCATAGCACTTTTTATCGTTTCTGGTATTCCGTATATTTCTACAATAGTAGCTTTCGTTTTACATAATTTGTTGCGGGGATTAAATATTTCAATTGAGGCTATACAAGCACTACCTTATTCACTTACTGTTACTTCAATTAATTTGATGCAATTGGCAGCAATTTTTGGTTTTATTGTTTTGTTTACCATTTATATTTCCAACAAAAAGTTCATTCCTTTGCTGATTTCTTTGCTGATGTTGCTCGTTTGGAGTGGGGTAAATTTTCAGAAAAATTTTGCAAAACAAAATTTCAAACAATTCATTGTTTTTTCAGACAACAGCGCAACGCATATAGGTTTTATTCGAAACGGAAAATGTTATTTTTTTAGCACCAACAAGGATGCTTATAAACGCGTTTCAGGAAATTTTTTGCTTAATAATAAAATTGACTTTGTAAATCAGGTTGAAGATAATACCTGGTTTAACGATGGTTTTGCTCTATTCGAAGGGAAAAAGTTTTTGATACTTACAGATGATCGCTTTCACCGAAAAATAGCGGATCAACCATTAAGCGTTGATTTTCTTATAATTGGTAATAAATTAAAACCGCGTATCAACGATATTCTAAATTGTATATCTCCATCTCAAATTATTGTAGATCGTACTATATCCGATTGGTACACGCGTCGAATAAAAAATACTTCTGCATCAAGAAATATTCCATTTTATGCCATTACCGATAGAGGAGCTTTCCGGTTTAACTTAGCCTCACTACCAAAACCAAATATACGCTGATAATTATAGCGAATTTTTTCCTATTTTTGCACTCAATTTTAATAAACCTCAACAATCAAATGATTTCGAAAATAATTTCCGAAGATTTAATTCATAAAACGGAAAAATTAATTGATGCTTCCGAAAAAATTGCTATTGTAGTGCATACCGGTCCCGATGGCGATGCCATGGGTGCATCCCTTGGTTTGTGGCATTACTTAATGACCATCGAAAAAGAACCTGTAGTTATCGTCCCAGATGCACTGCCTTCTTTTTTAAAGTGGATGCCCGGAACAGAATGTTTGTTGGTTTATAGTGAAAGTGCAGAAACCTGCGAAAAAATGCTTACAGGTGCCGATTTGATTTTTGCACTCGATTTTAACGTGCTTACGCGTGTTGGAAAAATGGAAAATGCACTCAGAAATGCCAAAGCACCTAAAATTCTGGTCGATCATCATTTGCACCCCGAAGATTTCGCTAAAGTAACCATATCATATCCTGAAATTTCGTCCACAAGTGAGTTAGTTTTCAGGCTGATTTGTAGAATGGGCAATTTCTCAAAAATTAATCTTGCCGGAGCCGAATGTATTCTCACAGGTATGATGACTGATACCGGTGGATTTTCGTATAACTCAAACAGCCCGGAAATTTACTCCATTGTACACGAATTGTTGAAACTGGGGGTTGATAAAGATGAAATCTTCCGTAAGGTTTTCAATACATTTTCTGAAAGTCGTTTACGACTGACAGGATATGCTTTGTACGAGAAAATGAAAATTTATCCTGCAAACAAAGCTGCGTTAATAACACTGAATGCCGAAGAACTAAAGCGCTTTGACTATCAGATTGGCGATACAGAAGGTTTGGTAAATATGCCTTTATCTATTGAAAATGTTATTTTTTCGGTATTTATGCGCGAAGATCGGGACAAAATCAAAGTTTCACTTCGTTCGGTGGAAACGTTTCCTGCCAACAAAGTATCTTCCGACTTATTTAACGGTGGCGGACATTTGAATGCTGCAGGAGGTGAATGTTATACATCATTAGAGGAAGCAGTGCGAAAGTTCGAGGAAGCACTCGACGATTATAAAGATTTTCTGTAGATAACTTCTTTTCCCAAAAAGAGAAAAAGAAATTTTATCATAAGTGGATAATGGTATCTTAAAGATTTAATCCATTAATTGAATGTAAATTCGATAAATGGAAAATCCGGATACAACGTTTTTTTTAGATTAAAATAGGAAATTACTAATTCAGCCCCTGCGATAATTTTGAAATGGGGTGTTTAGAAACCCCATCAGGGGTTGAGGGTTTTATGAAATATATTATAATTCTTGGGGATGGCATGGCTGATGAGCCAATTGCATCACTTGGTAATAAAACTTGTTTACAGGTAGCTAATAAGCCAAATATTGATCGGTTGGCGGCTATGGGTCGTTGCGGAATGCTCGATACTATCCCGGTAGGTTTTGCTCCGGGCAGCGAAATTGCCAACATGAGTGTGCTTGGTTATGATGTTCCGAAGGTTTTCGAAGGTCGTGGATCGCTCGAAGCTGCCAGTATGGGTGTGCAAATTGAGGAAAACGAGATGGCAATGCGTTGTAACCTTATTTGCATTGAAAACGGTATAATAAAAAACCACTCCGCAGGTCATATCAGCAACGAAGAAGCTGAAGAATTGATTAATTATATACAAAAGGAATTAGGAAATGAACAAATAAATTTCTTCCCCGGCGTTTCGTATCGGCATTTGTTGAAAATAAAAGGAGGAAAAAAACAGTTGAAATGCACTCCACCACACGATGTGCCCGGAACACCATTTCCCGATGTATTGATTAAAGCGGAAAATGAAGCAGCAAAAGCTACTGCCGGTTTATTGAATGAGTTGATTCTGAAATCGCAACAATTGCTTGAAAATCATCCGGTCAATCAGAAACGTGCAGCATTAGGGAAAGACAAAGCCAACAGTATATGGCCTTGGTCTCCGGGTTACCGTCCTGAAATGAAAACGCTGATGGAACTTTACGGACTTAAAAGCGGTTCAGTAATATCGGCTGTTGATCTTATTCGTGGTATAGGCGTATATGCAGGATTGAAAGTTATAATGGTGCCGGGTGCAACAGGACTTTACAATACTAATTACGAAGGGAAAGCAGAGGCTGCCATCGAAGCACTGAAAACCGACGATTTTGTGTATCTACATATCGAAGCAAGCGACGAGGCCGGTCATGAAGGTGATGTGGATTTGAAAATTACAACCATAGAATACCTTGATAATCGAATCGTAAAGCCAATTCTCGATGAAGTTTTAAAATGGGACGAACCTGTAACCATAGCTCTTTTGCCCGATCATCCTACACCCTGCGCCATTCGCACTCATACCAATAAAGCTGTGCCATTCATTATATATCGTCCGGGTGAAACTCCCGACAATGTACAGTGCTACGATGAATTTTCATGCAAAAACGGTAGCTATGGTTTACTCAAAGAAATGGAATTTATGCAGAAGTTGATAAGATTAAATTTCTTCTAAACTCTGCTACGATAAAAAAAACTTCAAGGGGATAAAGAGATAATGTGAAGAGCTTAATTTTTCGATTTTTTTAAAAGTAATATACTAAATTCATACCCCTTTTGGGGTTAGGGGTCATTTATGAAATACTACAGTACCAACAAAAAAGTAAAAGGCGAAAGTCTTGCCAACGCGGTTGTTAAAGGTCTTGCTGAAGATAAAGGACTTTTTATGCCCGAATATATACCTGAAATTCCGTCCATGTTTTACGAGAATATTGACAAAATGTCGTTTCAGGATATGGCTTACACTGCTGCATACATGCTTTTTGGCGACGATGTACATGCCAATATGCTGAAAATGATGGTGAACGATACGCTGAGTTTCGATGCGCCCCTCGTAAAAGTGGAAGAGAATATTTACAGTCTGGAGTTGTTTCATGGTCCAACATTGGCATTTAAAGATGTAGGTGCAAGATTTATGTCGCGTATGTTGGGCTATTTTATACAGCGCTCTGAGGATGGAAACCGTCAGGTAAATGTACTGGTTGCCACTTCCGGCGATACGGGAAGCGCTGTAGCCAATGGTTTTTTGGGCGTGGAGGGTATTCATGTATATGTGCTTTATCCCAAAGGAAAAGTGAGTCCTATTCAGGAATGTCAGTTTACGACTTTAGGGCAGAATATCACAGCTATCGAAGTGGATGGCACTTTCGATGATTGTCAGGCATTGGTAAAAACCGCTTTTATGGACGAAGAGCTGAATGCCAAAATGAAACTTACATCGGCTAACTCTATTAATGTTGCACGTTTTTTACCCCAGGCATTTTATTATTTCTACGCTTATGCACAATTAAAAAAGTTTTCCGAAGCTGAAGCTAATCACATGGTAGTTTGTGT
>CAZDSY010000156.1:0-5709 GCA_964508285.1 uncultured Paludibacter sp. | reverse complement strand
TATTTAATGTGGGCGATAACCGTGGATTTGTAATAGTTTCTGTAAATGAGCGCGCTAAAACTATACTTGGATATTCTACTGAAGGTAATTTTGATGTACAAAATTTACCTGAAAATTTACAAAAATGGCTATCGGTTTATGCCAATGAAATTGAAAGTCTGGAATTATTACCTGAAACTTCGCAGTCAGCATCTGCTAAAATTGTTCAAACTAATACAGAAAATTCAGTTTTTGCTGCATCGGTATTACCATTGCTCAAGAACATTAAATGGAATCAGAACAGTCCGTTTAATTTGTTTTGCCCAATAATTGACTCGACAAATAATACCCGGGCTGCGGTAGGTTGCGGTGCTACAGCCCTGGCTATGGTAATGAAGTATTACAATTGGCCTTTGAATGGTACAGGTTCAAATTCATATACTACAGAAACACTGAAGATTCCTTTAAGTGTTGATTTTTCTAAGACCCAATACGATTGGGTTAATATGACAGGTATTTACAATTCTGCAAGTACCGAAGTTCAGAAAAATGCTGTAGCTACACTTATGTATCATGCAGCAGTGGCTGTTAACATGGATTTTAATAAATCGAGTAGTTCGTACACTACTGATATTGCCCGTGCATTGTTCAAGTATTTTAGTTACGATACGAATGTTCAGGTTTATATACGTAACTTTTACAACAATGCAGAATGGGAAAACATGATTAAAACCGAACTGAACAACAATCGCCCTGTATTATATAACGGACAAGCAGACGATAGTGGGCATATATTCGTGTGCGATGGTTATGACGAAAACGGGCTGTATCATATTAACTGGGGTTGGGGAGGTATTTCTGACGGTTATTTTGAACTATCTGCGTTAAATCCAAGCGATTTGGGTATTGGGGGAGGCAATGCCGGTGGTTATAATAGCGATCAGTATATGATTATCGGTATACAAAAACCAAGTCAATCGTCTGTCCCTACTTATTTGGTTTATACGAATCAACCTTTGCAAACTTCTGCTGCTCAAGTGGGTAGAAGTGATAATTTTAACTTAACAACGCAAAGAACTTACAATTACGGTATTAACACTTTAACAGGTAGTTTTGGAGTGGGATTATTTAACGGTAACAATTTGGTACAAGTGTTAAATTCAGGTAATATATCATTAAAGAGTTTTTTCGGATGGAGTAGTTATACTTTCAATAATTTAAATATACCTACTTCCGTTGCTGCAGGAAACTACAGAATTTATTTAATATATAAAGAAAGTTCAGCATCAAACTGGAGTATAGTAAGAGGAAAAACAGGAACCCCGAATTATCTGAATGTTACGGTTGAATCAGCATTGATAAAATTCAGTGTACCTACGGATTTATATCCTTCACTTACACTAAATATTTCTGAAACAATTGGAAATCTGTATCAAAATAAAACCGGAAGATTTAAGTTACGTATAACCAATCATGGAGGCGAATATAACTCTACAATTACCCTAAAATTACAATCATCAATGAATCAGGAAATTTCGCAAATTGTTTGTACCGATCCTGTAAATATTCCTTCAGGAGAAACAAAAGATATTTTCCTAAACGGAACTGTTACACTCGCACCTGCAATTTATCAACTGGCAGTTTTGTACGATACAAGTAATAATATTACAGATTCGGCAACGTTAACTCAACTTGGAAATACAGTAAATGTCGAAGTTTTGACTGAACCGACTCAAGCCCCTGTTTTAACTTTGAATAATCAAATTTCATTTGCCGATCCCCAAAATATTTTTACTAGTAATGCCACATTATCAGCAACGATTACAAATAGTGGTGGTTATTTCGAAAACAAACTTATAGCGTATATTTTTCCACCAACACCCGGTTATTCATTAACATACATTGGTTATCAAACAGGAATTTTAGATAATAATGAGACTAAAACGTTTAATTTTTCGGGAAGTATTGCACTTGACCCAGGAGATTATCGAATAGGTGTATATTTTTATAATCCTCTTAGTACTGCCACTAGTAAATGGACAAGAATAAGTTCGTCAGAATTTCCTTTAATAAATTTTACTTTGAAGGAAGACTTAACATCTGTAGATTTATATAATATGTATCCGGATACTCTTTTCCCGAATCCGGCATCTGATTTTATATATCTTAAATCAGAAATAAAACCTGTAAATTTACTAATTATGGACGTTTACGGTAAAACGGTTCGTGTTGTTACACCTTCACAAACAGGTTTGTTTTCTGAAAATATCAGCGACTTACACCCAGGAGCTTATTTACTTCAGATAATTTATAATGATGGAATTAAGATTCACAAGTTTATAAAAAAATAATTATCATGAGAAAATACTTATGTTTTGGTTTTGTTGTGATGTTTATTTTAATTTCATGCAACAGTAAAAAAAATATGCAACAAAATATTCTTTCAAACAGTGAAGTAGCCATACATTTGCCGAGTGCACCTGCAGTAATCTACAAAACAATTCGTGATTTTTACGACTATGTGCCAGTTATCATGAACGATGACCGGACACGTATTGTTTCCTATCCCGATCCTTCAGATCTTACTTTGAACGGTAAACCAACAAAACCAACACTTTTACTCAACGATTATCTGCTTGATAACCGAGGCATTAACAAGAATGTAGTTTTCCTGAAATATACTTATGAAGAGTATATTAAAATGACTGCACCACCCTCTTTAAATGAAATGATGGCGAATATTTTTGAAAAATATCCATTGAAAGAAATGTACACATGCGGAGTTAGAAATGAATACAAAGATTTGGTTAAAGATATGAATAGCATTATCGCAAATGGTTTTCAGAATTGCCAAAAAGCCGCTATTATTCCTTTGTATATTGATTTGCAAATGTGATAGTTATTTGATTGATCAACACACATAAAACAAAAAAAACAACTATCTCTGAACATATAATATATTTTATGCTTAATTTGTAATTCTTAATTGGTAAATAATAATTAATGTCTCCAATAAATTACATACGAAGAAAATCTGAAAATCTTACAACCGCTATCGAGCAAATTTATGGATTGAGAGTAAACAACGAACCTGATAAATGCCTAAAGGTTGCAAGTGAAACTTTCAGCAGTTTGTTAAATATGGATTTATCTAACATACTTGAACTAGATGTTGATACTTTCCTGGTTGAAATAATTAAGCAGGATTTAACCGGTGGCTTTATTCAAAAACTGTCAGAATTTATGCTCGAAACTGCAGAGATTTACCATTTACTAAATAAACCTATAGAAAGCAAGAATTTAAAAAAGAAGTCACTGAAATTATTACAGTATCAGAATGAGACTGATAAAACTTATTCATACGAAAGAATTGAGTTAATCAAAACTCTTCAGAAAGAAATTGATGAACAGATAATTTAATTTTAAAATAAATGATAAATTATAAAAACAAACAACGCCCCAAAAAGGACATAATATTTGGTATCAGGGCTGTGATAGAAGCAATACAGGCCGGAAAAGAAATAGATAAAATATTGATTCGGAGAGATATGACAAGTGATTTGTCACGAGAGTTGTTTGCAGCACTTGCTAACATGGAAGTCCCGGTACAAAAAGTGCCGCTCGAAAAGCTCAACCGTATTACTTTGAAAAATCATCAAGGTGTAATAGCTTTTATATCACCTGTGCCGTATCAGCACATTGAAGATATAATACCCACATTGTATGAAGAAGGTCGTATGCCTTTTATTGTGGTACTCGATGGAATTACTGATGTTCGCAATTTTGGAGCTATTGCCCGTACCTGCGAGTGTGCAGGCGTTGATGCAATTGTTGTTCCCTTGAAAGGAGGAGCTGCACTCAATGGTGATGCAGTGAAAACTTCAGCCGGTGCACTCATGAAAATTCCTGTTTGTAGAGAACATAGTCTAACAAATGCACTGAAATATATAGCTTCTTGTGGGATAAAAATTGTTGCAGCTACCGAAAAGGCTACTCAGAATTACACCGAAACAGATTTATGCAGTCCTGTTGCATTGGTTATGGGATCTGAAGACGAAGGTGTTTCGCCCGACAACCTCCTCCTATGCGATGAAATGGTTGGAATTCCAATGTTGGGAACCATTGCTTCGCTGAATGTTTCAGTGGCCGCAGGTGTTCTGATTTACGAAGTGTTGCGACAAAGAAATGCAGTAATGCAGTAATTGATTTAAATTATTTCTAATTCTAGGTATAATAAAACGGAATAAAAAGAGAATGGATGTAAAAATAGAATCCTCATGGAAGCAGGTTTTGCAATCTGAATTCGATAAACCCTATTTTGAGCAACTTACAGCATTTGTCCGCAACGAATACAGTACGAAAACTATTTATCCTCCCGGAAATCTTATTTTCAATGCTTTTGATTCTTGCCCATTCGATAATGTTAAAGTAGTCATAATAGGGCAGGATCCATATCACGGACCGGGACAGGCACATGGTTTGTGCTTTTCAGTAAACGATGGGGTTAGTTTCCCTCCTTCGCTGGAAAATATATTTAAGGAAATTGAAAGAGATTTGGGAATTCCAGCTCCCAAAACCGGAAATCTGTCACGGTGGGCTAATCAAGGTGTTTTATTGTTAAATGCAACGCTCACGGTTCGTGCAAATCAAGCCGCATCGCATCAGGGAAAAGGGTGGGAGACGTTTACTGATGCTGTTATACGTATTCTGTCAGAAAAATGCGAACATATTGTTTTTATGCTTTGGGGAAATTATGCTCAGCAAAAAGGTGCAGTAATTGATACAAAAAAACATTTGGTATTGAAAACGGTTCATCCCTCACCACTTTCCGCTTATCGCGGATTTATTGGATGCGGACATTTTTCTGCTGGCAATAAATATTTAATGGATAATGGCAAAAAACCTATTAATTGGTAATTTGTTTTTCTAATCTTTCAGTATTCGGATGTAATAAACTTAGTAAAAATATGCAAAAACTAAGCAAATGGATTTTAAAAATTAGTGGTTGGAAAACGGTGATACCTGAAACTGAACCACCCAAAAGTGTCATTTGTGTAGCACCTCATACAACAAACTGGGATTTTGTAATGGGTAAATTGTATTATTGGGCAGCAGGTCGTGAAGCTGGATTTCTAATGAAAAAATCATGGTTTTTCTTCCCTTTGGGAAATCTTTTCACTGCCATGGGTGGAGTCCCTATCGATAGAGCAAAACGTTCATCGGTAACACAACAAATGGTGGACTTATTCAATAACCGTGAGACTTTGCATCTTGCCATTACTCCTGAAGGTACCCGAAGTTTGGCAAATCAATGGAAAATGGGATTTTATTACATAGCTCTTGGTGCAGGTGTACCCATACAACTTGCATACATCGACTATGGGAAAAAGGAAATGGGAATTTCAAAAACGATTATGCCAACCGGTAATGAAGAAGCTGATATGCAAATTATTAGAGATTTTTATCGTAATGTAACTCCAAAACATCCGGAGAAATTCAGCGTTTGATAAATTTTGCTTAATTAATCAATAACATTCGAATGAAAATTACACTTATTCAGGATACAATAGTTTGGGCTGATATAAAAGCAAATTTAATACAAACCGAAAATAAACTTCAGCAGCTTTCTGATAAAACGAATTTGGTTGTGTTACCTGAAATGTTTACTACCGGATTTTGTACTGAACAATTACATTTAGCTGAAACTCCCGGAGGCATTACTGAACAAAA
>CAZDSY010000155.1:0-5759 GCA_964508285.1 uncultured Paludibacter sp. | reverse complement strand
GGTGGCACACTACCCGGCAAAGGTGGTTTTTGGCACAAATACCAATATACTAACCAGATGTGGCTCGATGGCTTGTATATGGGACCTGCACTTTATGCCGAATGGCAGGGAAATTTCGGCGCCGAATTGGGCGAAGCTGATAATACTGCATCGTGGAACGACATTGCGTTGCAATTTGATACTATATTTAAATATACATGGGATGCACAGAAAAAACTGAATTACCATGCATGGTCGGCCGAACCGAAAAATGCCGCTTCTTCCTATTGGGCTGATCCGGTTACAGGTCGTTCACAGGAATTCTGGGGACGCGGCGTAGGATGGTTTTTTGCTGCGTTGGTCGATGTTCTGGAATATATGCCTAAAACTCACTCTGCTTATCCTCGATTGGTAAATTATACCAATCTGGTAGCCGATGGGCTTAAAGCCCGTCAGGACGCGACATCCGGGTGCTGGTATCAGTTATTGCAATACGATAACACCAAAAAAGGTACAACTTGCAACATTGCCAATTACCTTGAATCTTCTGCGTCCAGCATGTTTACATACTCCTATTACAAAGGAATCAGACTTGGTATTCTTGATAAAAACATTTACAAACCGGTTGCAGACAAAGCATATCGTGGTTTGATTGAAAACTTCGTTGTAGAAGAAACGAACGGAAAAATTAAACTGATTCAAAGTTGCGAATCAGCCGGTTTGAGCAGTACACGTAAAGGCGATGCCAATTATTACCTTTGCGGTAGCGATGTTGGTATCAATAACAATACCGAAGGAAAAGTGCTCGGACCGTTTATCATGGCAAGTTTGGAATACGAAAAAGCCAAACAAACCTCCGATACAAAAGTTGTAAAAAAAAAGATGAAATTCTGTTTGTTCAAAAAGCGGACTGCATCGAAATAACTTCTGAAAATGCTGATTTATCAAGCATTTGTATTTATAATGCTTCAGGTAAACTAATTACATCCCGATATGGAATTGCTACTGATAAAGTAGTTTTCACTATCGGGAATTTTTCTAAAGGCATGTATATATTTCATGCAGGTAATAGATTTGAAAAGTTTATTATTTATCCCTAATATCTGAGATAAATTACAATTTTATTTATTGTAATAATATAGTAAAACACATATATACAACAAGAAGACAACAAATAAACCACCAAAACATTCAATTATCAATTTTTACACATAAAGCGTTAGTTTTTACACAACAAACCAAACCTCAAATATTATTTTTACATTAATAATTTTCTTTTAAAAATCACCATAAAATTAATGCTTTATGAAACACAATTTTACAAAACTTATGGCAATAACTGCCATATTATTAATGAGTGTATACAGTGTGAATGCACAGACTCCTGATGCTAAAATTGAAGGATTTACTTCAGGATGGACAAATCAAACGTTTAATTCTGGAGCTAATAATCAAATTTATATGTTTCATTCAGGAGCTTCTGTCTCTTCAGGTACGGTTACATGTTTTGGTTCAAGTTCAGGTTATTATTCTGTACGACCAGATTCAAATGGCGATTATTTTCAATTAGAATTAAATTATACGGGGACTACTAATACACTTGATCAGGTTTCATTTTCGGTTACAGCTAATAGCACAACAACTACCTATGTTGGTCATTATGGTTGGAGTACAGATGGAACAACATGGACAAATGGTGCTCAATTTAGCATGCCAAGTTCTTCAGGCACATGTGCAACTTATACAATAGCAGCACCAACTGGTGCAAAATATTTCCGAATAATGAGGAATAGCACATCCACTACATGGGCAGGAACACTTGGTGGAGGACAAACGATACGAATTTTAGGAGTATCTGTTTGGGTAAAAGCTGAAGCTCCTTCAATCACCAAATTTGTAGCAGAGGGAGTTGAAGCTACGATTGACCAAAACGCTAAAACCATTACTGCACAACTACCTTATGGAACTAGTTTGACCAGCATTACTCCAACGGTTACTATAGGTGGCACTGCTACTGACTATTCGCCAAAAGGAGCACAGGATTTTACAAACCCCGTAGTTTACACTGCTACTGATGGCACAAATAACGTTGATTACACAGTAACGTTAACAGTAAACCCAACACCAAGTTCTGAAAAAGATCTTTCTAATGTAACAATCGGAGGAAAAACGCCAACTTTTGATGCAGGCACAAATACTTACAGTATAATGTTACCAAAAGCTTCAAGTTTAACGCAAACGGTTACTTTTACTAAACCATCGACTGCAACCGCAAATTTTACTTCAGGTAACTCGCATGATTTTACTAATCCTTTACAAATTACAGTTACGGCTCAGGATGGAAGCACTAAAGTTTATACATTGACAGCACAGGTTGGTATTGCTGATATTGCCTATGTAAGTACAGCAGCCACACCACATGCTAACGACACCAAAATTTATCCAATGTTACTCGAAAAGGGATACTATGTAAATGTTATTGCTGCAACCGGAACAGATCTAACGCAATTTAATCCGTACGATATTGTGGTTTTATGTGAAAACGTTAGCAGTAGCAACACATTAGCATTGGCAATGAATGGGTTAATCAAAACAAAGCGATTTTTAAGCTTTAAAGCATTCATGTACGGAAAAACCGGATGGCCAACCGGAACACCAAGCGATGGAACTTCAGATGCTAATGTTGCAATTGAAGCAGATTATCTTGCACATCCAATTTTCTCCGGGGTAACGCTTACCGGAAATCTTGCAAATATCCTGACAGATCCTGCTGCAAAAGGAGTTCAAGGCGTTCTTAATCCTCAGGAAAACGTAAGTTCAAAAATTGCTTATCTCACATCCTCAGGTAATACAGACAAAGTAGCACTAATTGAAAACAATCAAATGCCAACTGCAAAATACTTAATGATACCTATTCAAACCGATAGTTACGCAAAAGTTAATGCTAATGGATTGAAACTTATCGAAAACGCTATAACTTATCTTTTAACAGACACTAAATTTGGTCCTTATACGGGAGTGACTAAAAATAATTTAACTAATATCTCCTTCAATGGACGAACAATTCTCAACCCAGAGCATCAGCAATTGAATGTATTTGACGCTACCGGACGTTTGATTATTAATTCGCGCGAAGATATTAACATGAGCGCTCAGGCTAAAGGCGTTTATTTGGTGAAAGGGGATAAGGGAATGATGAAGATTGCTATTACAAAATAACTTATTTCTGAATAAAAGGAGGTATAAGTGATTACACTTCCTTTATTTATACGTTTTTTTTAATTAAAACAACTTTAAAATCAATTCACATGAAACAAATTACTTTACTGAGCATTTTTATGCTTTTAAGTTTTGCATTTCAACATGTAAAAGCAGAAATTTACTTTGATTTAACAACTGTAGGCGGAACAATTGTTATGGATTGGGATGCGGTAGCAGCTGAAAACTCTAAAGCACAATCCGAAAGATGGCTTACATTAGTAGCTATTGCTAGTGGAACTTCAGGTAAATGTGGTACAGCTACAAAAACCTTTGATATCAAAACAGGTTCAAGCCGTTCAATTACCTTCTATTTAGCTAAATGTGATAATTTAACAATTACGGCAAATATTGCTGCAGGAAGAGGTTTATTAGTTAATGTTAATGATGCTGCTACAAACATACAATTAGATGGAACTGGTGCATGTAAAGATTATGTTGTACCTATCAACAGCGAAACCAATGTAAAAATAAAAGTAACAGCTCTTACTTCAAGTAGTGCATGGACTTCTTTCTTTACTTTTTCTTATGCAGCAAAAGTTCCCCAGATAGCCACCTTCACCGCTGAGGGTATTTCTGCTACAATTGACCAAAATGCAAAGACAATCAAAGCCAATCTGCCGTACGGAACAAATTTAACCAGTATTACTCCTGTGGTAACATTAAATAGTGTTGCCACATCATATACGCCCACAGGAGCTCAGGATTTTAGCACAAGTGCTACAACTCCGGTTATCTATCAGGCAACCGATGGAATTACTGGTACCGATTATAGTGTTACCTTAACAGCAAACAAAAACACAGAAAACTCAATAAGTAATCTGAAAATTGACAATGTAGTGCCCTTATTTGATGTAACCACTAATACTTATACTTTAGTATTTCCAAAGGGAACTACAAACCTTACGAAACCGGTTACATTTGATTTACCTTTCAGAGCAACAGCAGATTTTACCTCTGGTAATATTTATGATTTCACAAATCCTTTAAAAATTAAAGTTACTGCCGAAAACGGCGATCAAAAAGAATATACTATTAATGTTTTTGCAGCCAGTAAACACATAGCATATGTTATCAATACTGCTGTCGATGCGAAAGATACCAAAATTCGTCCGATGCTTGCAAGCAAATATTACCTTGAAAATATCCCAATTGCCAATATAACCACAACCTACGATTTTTCTACTTATGATATGGTTATTCTTACCGAAGCTCCAACTTCAGGAAGCGCTGGAATGAAAGCACTTTGGGGTATTAATAAACCCTTGTTATCTCTAAAGATGTATGCGATTCAGGCAAATACATGGAATTTATCAACGGCTTCAAATCCATCACCATCAGTAACAACAGTAACAGTTAACGAACCTAATCATCCTATATTTAATGGAGTTAAATTTTCAGGAATTTATGCAAATGAAATACAAATGTTTAATACAATATCTTCGGGAAATGGTGTACAAACATCGCCATATGCCGATAATTATAATATTGCAAACATAAAAGGGGCATTAACCACCGGAATACTTGAACTGCCTGTAGGAACAGCATCGCCAATGGTAGGAACAACTAACGCAAACTTACAATCAAAATTATTAATAGTAAGCATCTCTAACGACAATCAGAATATTGTTACCGATAATGCACTGAAAGTAATTGATAATGCAGTAAATTACCTGACAGGCACAACATCTTGGGGCATTGATGCTGGAACCGATTTCCAAAGTATTTCGTTTACAGGAAATGCTCCAGTTGTAAGTGCTACAAGCGCAACAATAGCATGGAATGCAGTCCCTGCAGCAGTAAAATATATTGTTAGTCAGGTTACTGCTTCTGGAGTAAAGGGAGTTTCTAAAGTGATATCAGGAATAAATGTTGATGTTCCCGGAAATGAAACAAGCCTTGAACTTACCGGTTTAACTCAAAGTACAGCATATCAATACAATGTTGTAGCAGAAAATGCTGCCGGCAAATTGACAGATCCTGCTATCATTACTTTCAACACATGGTTTACCGGAATTTCAGCAACTACTCTAAAAGGTGTAACATACGATGGTCAAACCATACGTAATAACGACCGTCAGCATCTATATATTTACAATGCAACAGGAGGTTTGGTAGCTGCATCTAATCAGGATATTAACATGAGCGCTCAGACTAAAGGCGTTTATCTGGTGAAAGGGGATAAGGGAATGATGAAAATTGCCGTAACAAAATAATAATTAGCTAAATTTAACTTTTCAATTAAATGACTTACCAGCCGAAATGCTGGTAAGTTTTTTATCAAACTGTTGAACAAAAAAAAACCTGTTGTGTTTCAATAATTAGATTCCAGTATTTTTTTTTAATTTCAAATCAATAAACAATTATTTTTTTATCAACACCTTCAATTTATTTTATCATGAAACAAATTCGACTTTTTTCTTTAATGGTTACCCTATGCTTGTTTATGGCAGGTACAACTGCTCACGCACAAGTTGTGGGCGATTATGGTTCAAAAGCTACCGGTAACTAAGGAACAACAG
>CAZDSY010000154.1:0-5837 GCA_964508285.1 uncultured Paludibacter sp. | reverse complement strand
AACGACCGAGGCTATGGGCATCCTGCGGTTTGCGGGAGCTTCACTGTCGCACAGCGAAACAGTGAATGCGGGCACAAAACCTCCTAAATGCATGACAGCCAGCAGGTGAACATAGGCGTGTGTTATGGGCTTGTGGTTTTGGATTTGTCAACTTTGTTTTTATTTATCCCACGCTTTAATACAATATGCATCGGTGTAAGTATGCACATATATTTTTCCATTTGCACCATTCGGACGTGAATCTGAAAATGCTTGATCGTTAGCACCTGTGGTTACTCGTTTTAACTCTTTCCCTGTTTTGGGATCTCGCATCTGTAAATCACTGTGTTCTCGTTGATATATAATGCCATCAATAATATTCGCTGTATTACTGCCTGCAGCTGCTACAACGTAAAATTTTACACCGGTATTTATATCAAATGCAAAAAGACGATCAACCGTAAAACCTAATGCTATATTGTCATAACCAAAAACTTGCATAGCACTGTCGTTCCCATAAATCCCTGTTTTGTACTTCCATAATATTCCTTTGTCCTCAAAAGCATCTAAGCAGTAAAAATTACGTCCTTTGCCTATAAATAACTTCCCATTATGAAAAGTTACACGGCCATAAAAATCGTCCCATTCATCTTTTTCTAAAGTTTGATTGTTTACATATTTAGTATAGACAATCTTCTTTTCAGTCAAATTGTAAACACATAGTGTCATATATGCTTTATATCTATCCTTATCATAGTTATAACCACTAATACTAAACGCAATAAATTCATTTCCAGTATTATCAGTATAAATTTGTGACATTTGATCAAAACTTATGGTCTTTTCAGGTAGATTTTGTGGAATATCTGCACGAGTAAACTTAAAAATTTCTGAAAAAAATCCAGTTTCAATATCAATTTTGATTAATGAAAATTCGGTAGTATCTTTTTGAAAATCAACATATGCATATTTTCCTCTCCCAGTGACCATTCTTCCGAATTGTAGACCTTTAGATGTTATTTCATTTATCCATATTACTTTGCCTTTGTCAATATCAATAGCATACAAATATGTTTCGCTACCATAGTCTTTGTATTGAAAATCAGCTCCGACAACAATATTCTCGTTTTGATAATAATAATCTACATTGTTAAGGTGTAATTCTTTTTTTGGAGAAAAATCTGCATTGGTCAAACGCCATTTTTCTTTCCCCGTTTCAGTATCCAATCCGTATATAATTGTATTTTCATCGTTATCTCCTGCTACAGGAGTAGAATGAAAAACGACAATATCCTTATAAATTGGATACCCAAGACCTTTTTCGCCGATTAAATCATTCCCACAAATACGGTTTTTCCAGACAACATTATTCTCTAACAATTCATCTTTACAACTTGTGCAAGAAGTGAATAGAAAGATATAAGAAAAATATATTAGAAATTTGCTTTTCATATTCTGAAATATTATTGTAGGCATTATTTTTTTATAATGCCTACTTTAAATTAATAATTATTTTTTGAAAATTCCGTTACCATAACCTCCTTCAACAATTGCTTTATTAAACTCAGCTTTCGTATTTTTATGATTAAATTCCTCTAAATGGTTTACATTCTTAATTGATGATGTAGGAGTAATCACATTATTGCCTTGATTTGAAGCTATATATTGTGATTTAACAGGTATTAGACCATCGTGCGGATCGGGTATAGTGTAAGTGTTAGTTTTACAATCATTCCACCAAAGTATTTTTCGGCAATCGGTTCTTTGTTCGGTATGGAAAGCACCTATATAAACAGCATGATTAAAATCAAGTTTATTGTTTATATAACTTTCAGTATCGTACCAAACACCCGCTGCTACTCCCTGTGATGCAGCTCCAATTAAGAAAAATGGATTTACAAAACCAAGTGCAGTAAATGTAGCAGCTGTTGCTGTGTGGGTTATAGCAATAGTTTTTGCTGTCTCGCTTGTATTCTTCATATCATTATACCCTTGTTGGTCGTAGAGTCCATCGTTATTGACATTTTGTTTTTGAAGTGTTTCTGTATTTTTGCTGCAAAATAATACACGTGCTAATTGCCAGCGGTCTTCTTCGCATGCAAAACTAAGAATTGGCACATTAATTTTTCGACTCCCAATACTAGTCATATATTTATTCCCTTTTATAAAGTTATTTTCAAATTTTGAATAACTCCATGTTCCTTCTGCCACATAAAATGGAAGATTTTTAGAGTATTTTTTATCAGGGTCGTCTAAAAAAATATTTACAATTAAATTCCCAAGCAATGGAGATATAGTTAATGTTGCTGATGTTTGCCATGCATCTTTTATTTTGGTGTGAAATTCAAAATATATAGATGTAATACCACTTTCCTCATATGAATTGACAAAATTTCCAACTTTACGAGTGTAAACCCCGTCATGTGGTGTACCTACGGTTATTATCCCTTTGACTTTATTCGTATGAGCGAACTCCATTTCACGTGCAATAAAACCGCCAATACTATGTGCAATTAAGATGTTGTCTGATTTATTGTTAAGATTTGCAGCTGTCCATAAACTGTCAGAAATATAAGGGATATTTTCAGAAAAACCGTATTTTGTTCGTGTACTCATATTTTGAGTAAACGATTCATCATAAATTTTCCAACAATTTTCATTGCTTTTATAACCATGTAACCATACATAATGGTTTGCTTTAATGTTTTGATAAAAGATTTGTGAAACTATCAAAAATACTAATAAATAAATTCGTTTCATATTATTTGTTTTTAAAGTTAAAAGTTACTTGATTCTTAATGTAATTTTCAAAATTGTTCATAATATATGGTGTTCCATCTTGTTTAAAACTCAATTTTTTGTGTTTAATGAGTTTTATATTTGCTGTTGGTAACATTTCTTTTATAACTCCTGAAGCTGCATTTGAATATTGTGGTTGATCATTTGCATATTCAATTTCAACAGATTGTATTAACTGACTACCTTCAAAAGTTTTTTGACTATACATTTGTTTCATGTCTGGAGAAAACCGCATAACAGATTTTTTAATTACTGACGATTTTACTCGATTAGGAAAAGTGGATTCAGAATTTTCAATACTCATTTCCATAATAATCTCATTTGCATCTTGTCTAACTAATTTCATACCGCCTGCTAAAGCCTTGTTGAGAGCTTTGTTTGCTCTAATTTTAGACCCATTTCCATTGATTCCTTGCGAACTGGTATTCATGTAGTTCTCAAGGGAATCCAACATTGATTTGAAATTTACATTACCAATTGATTCTTTTCGTATTAAATCACCATTTGGATTATAAAGGTATGCAAAGTTATCCTTAATGACAGTTTTAACTATCTTTTCATTCTCAGGTTGAAGGTATACATTCATGTTCTCTATGAATTTCATATCATCAGGTGTAACATCAATAGATTCAAATGTAAAAGTACCATCAGAGTAAATTAACTGATTAATATTTTCGTAAGTAATTATCGGTATTTCGTCTGCATTATCAATTGTATCATTCTGTTCAACTCTTTTTGAATTTTGTTTTGAAAACATTGGTTTTATTCGTTGAATATATTCTCCATTCAAGTACTCAGTGTTCTCTTCTTCAGTAATTTGATTTGCAAATTGAAAACGTTGTTTTT
Source organism: uncultured Paludibacter sp. (assembly GCA_964508285.1). Taxonomy (GTDB): domain Bacteria; phylum Bacteroidota; class Bacteroidia; order Bacteroidales; family Paludibacteraceae; genus Paludibacter. The sequence goes on along the minus strand of CAZDSY010000154.1, from coordinate 2,213 downwards.
CTTGCAAAATTTCAATAACTGTTTCTTGATTTGTTTCAGATATAATTTCGTTAGAAGATTTATCGTCTTTACAACTTTGTAAGCCGAAAACCAATGAAATCAAAATAATTGGTGTAAAAATAAAGATTTTTGTTTTCATAAATTATTTTTTTATTTTAAATGTTTTTTGTTTTTATTTTTTTGAATGATCGGAATAGTACATCCTTCAAATCATTTGTTTTTTTATTTGTTTATTCTTATAAGTGGTTCTCCTTTCTTTTTTAATTCATTACTCTACTCATAATCATTTTTTTTACCATAGCCCATAACGACCGAGGCTATGGGCTTGGGCGGGCTGCGGGCGAATTTCCTGTCGTAATAGCGACAAAGGAAATGCGGGCGCAAAGACTGCCAGAAGCACATTAGCCGCCCAAAGCGCATAGGCGTGTGTTAGCGGGTCGTAGTTATTCTGTCCGTTTACTTTTCAGCCGTGAATTTTGCAGAAACTCTCTCAAACCGAAGTTTTCAAGTCCGAAAAAGTTGTCGCTCTTTCCTACACTGAGTTCTTTCTCGAAGTCCTCACAAATTAACGGATAATTTTTAAGATTCACACTCTCAAAATGAGTGTTTCAAAGCATGTCTTGTGAATTTCTTGTCTCGCTCACGAAAAGTCTGTCAAAACGAGCAAATCAAAAGTCGAAAAAACTTTCCTGTAAACCTTTCTCCCGACAAGCCAGAAACGGGTTTTCTCTTTTTTCGGGTTGTCGAGGAGATTCTTGTCTTTTGTTATTTCATTTGTTTTTTCTTTTCTCGCTGTCTAAATGCACTTTCAGCCCGCAAGAGCGAAAAGTCAGTCGAAGCAAGTAAAATATGTCTTTTCTCCGCGAAAACAACTTTCAACTGGCTAACCCGGAAAGTATGACAACTCCGGATTCACCAATTCGGTCCTTAGTGGTCATAGTTCTAAAGCTGAAAAGTCAACTTTCTTCCTTCGAAAATCTGCGAGGAATTGTCCGCCCGAAAAAGTTGTCCGAAGTCAATAGTCTGTCAAAACCACAAAGTCTGTCTATGTCGAAAAGCGGACAGTTCCTCAAAGATTTTTCAATACAAATCTGTCTCTTTTTTCCTTTCCAACTATGCCCGCTAACGACCGAGGCTATGGGCATTTGGCGGTTTGCGGGAGCATTCGCTGTCGTGGAACGACAAAGTGAATGCGGGAGCAAAACTGCCGGAATGCACGTCAGCCAGCCAATGAACATAGGCGTGTGTTAGCAGCTAGCCGTTGGTTGTGTCAATCTGTTGTTTCGTTTAATTTCCTTTCAATTCTGATTTCTCCGATTTAATCTATCCAGTTAAGATTTTTATATTTTTCTTTCATTCTGTCCCAAAATCCATCACTCCAATCTAAAACGACAGTTGGTTGCCAGTCATTTGGTAAACCTGTCAAAATAGCATCCACCATTTTACTTCCGTTTCCTTTTGTCGGTGAATTAATGTCGAAAAAGTTGATATACTTGTAAGATACACTGTATAATATCTGTACCCCAACAGCTGTCTCGTGATTCATATGTGTTATCGGAACTTTCGGTCTTTTTGGGTAATTTTCGCTCGAAGCTGCCAACGCTTCATTGCTAATGTTGATATATTTGATAAAGTCTAATTCGGCAAGGTTTAATGCCATTTTAATGATTGGTTTCGGCAATTCTTTCACCTTAGTAATTACCCATATTTGTTTCCCGTTTTCGTTAAATGGAAGAAACAATTTCTCAAATTCTTTTCTTTTTAGCATTTTAGTCAACCTAATTTTCCTGTAGTTTTTACTCCATTTACTGATATAATATCATTTTCAAGTTGTTCTGTCATAATAGGAAGCAAAAATTCGATATTATAGTTGTATACGTTATTTTCATCCCAAAATTCATGAAGTTTTTGACGAGCTATTTCGTTTGTAAATAGTTCATTCGTGTTCGTCATTAAAAGCATTGCAACATCTCCATTATTTTCAGTGACTACGAACAAGAATTCGTCCTTGTCTTTTTTCATATTTTTCTTCCAAAAATCTACATGCTCTTCTAATTCATATCTGAAAAGTCCGTCACTCATTTCTCCATTCAAAAGCAAAGCTTTCCGTAATGCATTCTCAATTCTATACATCATTCTGATCATACATATTCATTAATGTTATGCGTCTTCTTCTTTTTTTCGGCCTGCTGCTAACGACCGAGGCTATGGGC
>CAZDSY010000153.1:0-6014 GCA_964508285.1 uncultured Paludibacter sp. | reverse complement strand
TCAAAAAAAAAGTATGGCGTTATTTATCCCTTGCAAACTTTTTCAAAAAATAAGAACATAAATTTTTCTGCTATTCCTCTGTTTATTGAAGCATCCGACGATGAAGTGCTGAAAAAAATATCACAGGTTGCTAATAAAATTTCCAATAAAGTTTACCTGGCTGATTCAGCGCAAAGATTAAAATTACATATTAGTGCCGTTTTCGCTTGTAATTTTGTGAATTACATGTACGATATGGCATCAGATATTTTGGAGGAAGCAAAATTACCTTTCGAAGTACTTATACCTCTGATTACCGAAACTGCCGAAAAAATAAAATATCTAAGCCCATTCGAAGCTCAAACAGGTCCGGCAGTACGATTCGATATTAATATAATTTCGAAACACATTGAAACACTTGTCGGTAGTAATGATAAACTAAAACTTTATGAGGAAATCAGCAAACAAATTTTTGACAGACACAAAAAAGAAGATTGAATTTACAATTGATACAGTAAAGTCTCAATACTGGAATATCTTTCATTTTTGTAAATCCATTCTGAATCGGTAATTTCAATCACTTCCGGTGCATTTTCCACAACTTCCACACCTTTACGGGCAAGGGCTCTCAGAGTCCAGTACATGCGGGTTTTATCCCCTTTCACACCTACTTTTTTTGTCATTGGATAGTTTAATGAAAAATTTCCGTTGGCTTCATTAAAAACAAAGGATTTACTGCGGAATGCGTTATTAAAATTTCCATTAAATACCAAATCTTCAGGCACACCACATTCCACTCCTTTATCTACAGTCATCAGCCACATACGGTCAGCGGCCTGAAGGGCTAAATCGAGTTCGTGTGTAGAAAGAAGTACCGATTTTCCGGTAGAATGAACCAATTTATGAAGTAATAGCATAATTTCTACACGGTTGGGTAAATCGAGATGCGCAGTGGGTTCATCCAGAAAAATAACCGGTGTATCCTGTACAAGTGCTTTTGCAATCATAACACGCTGCCTTTCACCATCCGAAAGTTCACTTAAAAGGCAATTTTGTTTCTGTTTCAAATGTACCATTTCCAGCGCATCATCAATCAGTTTGTTATCCGATGCCGATAAGGTTCCCCACCAGTTACTGTAAGGATGCCGACCGATAGCCACAATTTGTCGAACAATAGCATTTTCAATTTCAACTTTATCGGTCAATACCAGCGAAATAAGACGGGCTTTCTCTCGTTTTGTAAGCTTTTCGGTATCACGTCCGTCAAATGTTATATGTCCTGCAAGTGATTTTTGAAGCCCTCCCAACGTTCGCAGCAAAGTCGATTTTCCGGTTCCGTTTGGTCCGATCAAACACACGAGTTCTCCCTGACGGAAATGAAGATTTAAACTGCTCTGAATTACCGTTGATTTACCTCGTGAAGTATATCCAATTGAAAGATTATGTGTTTTGAGAATGGGCATTTTTTTAGTTGCGAGTTACAAGTTACGAGTTATGAGAAGTTTAAAAAGTTTTAGATTTCTGAAGTTAAAAAAGTTCAGGAATTACGGGTTTGCTTCAAATCATGAAAATTGAATATAAAAATATGTTTTGAATTTGATAAAAAATATGAAAATTAAAATAAAAAAGCACAATGTAAAGTACTTGAAACTTTAAACCTGGAACTTTTGAAACCTGAAACTTACATGCATTATTTTTCTCTGCAATTAAACATCCAATGTACACCGAATTTATCTTTTAAACTTCCATAATAATCGCCCCAAAACATTTCCTGCAGTTGTGTTTCTACGATACCATCATGGGCAAGCGCATCAAAGATTCGTTTAGTTTCATCTCTTGTATCGGGCTGCAGCATAATATGAGTGTTATTACCTTTGTTAACTTTAAAACCCATTGCTTCAGGTGCATCAGAACCCATAAGTGTGAAACCACCCAAAATTGGCAATTCAATATGCATTACGAGCTTTTTTAAATCTTCCGATAATGCAGGCGCATCGGGTTCTTGAGGTATATCACCAAAACGCAATATACCAATTTCGTAACTGGTGTTAAAAACTTCCTTGTAAAAATTGAATGCTTCTTCAGTTTCTTTAACAAAATTCAAATAAATACTTACTTTTGACATATTCTTTATTTAAAAATTTCTTTTAAATCAACTATTTATTGATTTTTTTTTCAGATTTTTTTTAGTATTCAGTCCCTCTTATTAGTTTAAATGGTAAACGAATTTTCCCTGTCTGACTGATAAACAGTCCCGTAACTGCAACTGCAATACCTAACCACTGCAGATTTGAAATGATACTTTTCATAAAAAGCCACGAAAACAGAGCCGTGAAAACAGGTATAAGATTCACAAAAACCTGCGTACGTGTTACTCCAACCTGACGAACAACCCATGCAAAAAATACAAAAGCTAAGACAGAACACAACACTGCCAGCATTATTAATGAATAAACAGCATCGAGTGTTACTGTTATCTGACTTATAGTTGAATAGTCCGCAATTAAGAATGTAGGAATGAAAAATACCAGGCCGATAATGCTTTGATAAAAAATTACATTCATTATTGAATAGTGTGTCGAAATTTTCCGTAAAATGGCAGAGTAACATATAGCAGAAAAAACCGCCAAAAAAAGTAATGCTACACCGAATGCTGAAGCACTAAAACCTGCTCCGGGTTGATAAACAACCAATAACACACCCACTAATGAAATCAGTATTCCTATCACATTTGATATGGCAATTTTTTCTTTCAAAAAGAAATAAGCAAAAACCGGCGCAAAAAGCGGAATTGTAGAAACGACAACTGCAGCAGGTGTCGGCTCTACTAACGTTAGTCCATAGGTTTCGCCCAGATAATACAAAAATGGCTCAAAAAATGCTAACAACACAAACCATTTTAAATCGTGAGAACGAATATTTTGAAATTTACCACTAAATTTTGCAAACAAATATAATAATACCGAGGCGATAACCAAACGTAGCGAAATCAGGGTCACAGGACGAAACGATTCGATGGCAACTTTTGTCCAGATAAAAGAAACAGACCAGAAAACCATTGCCAGTATTATTGCACCGTAAATTTTAATTTTTTGCATCCATCAAATATTTTTTTATCATCAAACACCAAAAAACTAATTTTCGAGTGCAAGTTTTATTTCACTTTTTATATTTTCCCATCTTTCATCGGACATTTTAGCTCCGATAACTTCAACCACATTTCCTGCAACAATTGATCCGATTTTTCCGCAAGCATCGAGCGATAACCCGCTTGCAAGTCCGTATAAAAAGCCTGAAGCATATAAATCGCCGGCGCCTGTTGTATCTATACAGTCTGAAATGCGCGGTTTTACATTAACAATCTCCTCTCCTTTCTTAATATACGAACCATCTTTTCCGGTTTTCACAATTGCTATTTCACATAAATCGGATATCGCTATAACAGCTTCATAAGGTTCTTTTCCTGTAAAAGCTCGTGCTTCTTCTTCGTTGGCAAAAACTATGTCCACATAATTAGCGATAAGATCTGTAAGAAAATCGAGGTTCGACTCTACTACATTATAACTTGCAAGGTCGATAGAAACTAACAGTCCGGCACTTTTGGCAAGTTTTACCGCAGTAGAAATTAGCTCGTGATTTTGCACCAAGTAGCCTTCTATATGAAAAATACTGTAATCTTCAAAAATTTTCAAGTTAATTTCATCAGCCAATAACTCACATGCTGCTCCTAAATATGTACATAAAGTACGTTCTCCATCAGAAGAAACTAAAACTGTACATCTTCCTGAAGGTGTTTCGCTGTGAAGCAAATCAGGTTTAACGCCATTTTTTATAGAATCATTTTTAAAAAAGTCACCTACTTCATCCTTACCTATCTTACCAAAAAAAGCTCCCTGAATACCAAGCTTAACAATTCCGTTTATAGTGTTTGATGCAGAACCACCTGTAGCCATTACACTTGTTTGATTTGCAAAAAAAGCAGCAATTTCGTGCATTTTTGCTTCATCAATAAGCTGCATACTGCCTTTAGGCAAATTTAATTCAGATAAAACAACATCATTTTCTATACGCAACAATATATCAGTCAGAGCGTTACCCAATCCAATAATTTTTTTCATATTAATTACATTAAATTTTTACGCAAAGATATTGCATATTTCATAAAAACCTATTACTTTTGCAACGCATTTGGAAAAATAATGCACAAGAAATTCTTCCTTAGCTCAGTCGGTTAGAGCATCTGACTGTTAATCAGAGGGTCCTTGGTTCAAGTCCAAGAGGGAGAGCAAAAAAGAGTGTCTGAATAAAGGCACTCTTTTTTGTTTATAATGGAAGTTAAGGGTAAGCGGTAAAAAACTGGGGTAAGCGGTAAAACCCTGTTTAGGTGAAGATTTTAACGACCCTAAAAAGAAAAAAATTCATATCAGAGACACCTCTAAGAGCAGCATTGAATGATTTAGTTTTGAATTTTAAAAAAATGAAAAAGACTGCTCAATACAAATTGATTGACGCAGTCTTTTTATTTACCAACACCAAAAACAAATACGCAATTATCTTTGGGAAGAAATTAAACTATTTAGACTTGTAACTTTGCTCATGAACGCCAGCTACTGCCCTACCCGATGGATCGACCATATTTTTGAAAGCTTTATCCCATTCAAGCGCTATTGGCGTACTACAAGCAATTGAGGGCACAGAAGGAACGCATTTTGCCGCTGCTTCTGAAGGAAAATGTTCTTCAAATATCGTCCGGTAATAATATTCTTCCTTGCTGAGGGGAGGATTAACAGGAAAACGTATTGCAACCTCTTCCATCTGTTTGTCTGAAACCAATTTTCCTGTAAGTTCTCTAAGGGTGTCAATCCAGTTATATCCTACTCCATCCGAAAACTGTTCTTTTTGCCTCCATGCTACACTTTGAGGCAGGTAATCCTCAAAAGCTTTACGCACAATCCATTTTTCCATTTTACCATTTCCGGCCATTTTATCTTTTGGATTCAAACGCATGGCAACATCCAGAAATTCCTTATCGAGAAATGGCACACGACCTTCTACACCCCATGAAGCAAGCGATTTGTTGGCTCGTAAACAATCGTATAAATGTAATTTACTTAATTTACGAACGGTTTCTTTGTGAAACTCTTCTGCATTGGGTGCTTTGTGAAAATAAAGATATCCCCCGAAAATTTCATCAGCTCCTTCACCAGATAGAACCATTTTTACACCCATTGATTTTATAAAACGTGCAAGTAAATACATTGGAGTACTTGCTCTAATGGTTGTAACATCATAAGTTTCGATGTGATAAATTACATCTCTTATAGCATCTAAACCTTCCTGAACTGTATAAGTAATTTCGTGGTGTACAGTTCCGATATGATCTGCAACTTTACGGGCTGCTACAAGGTCCGGTGAGCCTGCTAAGCCAATAGCAAATGAATGTAATTGAGGCCACCATGCATCTTGTGTGTTTCCTGATTCAATTCGTTTCGCTGCAAATTTTTTGGCAATGGCAGAAATCACAGATGAATCAAGACCACCCGAAAGTAACACTCCATAAGGCACATCTGTCATAAGTTGACGTTCAACAGCTTTTTCGAGTGCTTCTCTTAATTCAGCAATATCAGAAGAATTATCTTTTACTTTTTCATATTCAGTCCAATCCCGATTATACCATTTTTTTGGTTCAGTATATTCGCTGTAAAAATACATTCCGGGAAGAAATTCTTCGATTTTACTACAATGTCCTTCGAGGGCTTTTAGCTCAGAAGCAACATAATAAGTTCCGAAATCGTCCCAACCTTGATAAAGAGGAATAATTCCGATATGATCACGACCAATAAGAAAAACATTTTTTTCGGTATCGTACAAAGCGAATGCAAAAATTCCATTAAGATCTTCGAGAAAATCAGGTCCTTTTTCTCTATATAAGGCAAGAATCACTTCACAATCGGAATGAGTTGTAAATTCATATTTTCCCTCATATTTTTTTCTGATTTCTTTGTGATTATATATTTCACCGTTAACAGCCAGGA
>CAZDSY010000152.1:0-6047 GCA_964508285.1 uncultured Paludibacter sp. | reverse complement strand
CGTTAGCTGCTAGTGTAAAAAAACAGAAGACAGACAATTGCATGAAAAAGAAGATATTACTGATTGGATTAATTGCGATAATTATTATTATTTGCGGATTATACGGTAAACGAAAATATTACGACCCAAAACATAGACTTGACAACGCAAAAAAGGAAGTAAGAATTATGAGAGAAGACTGTGAATTAAGAGACGGAGACTTAATTTTTCAAACTTCACTTTCACAACAAAGTCAAGCAATTCAACTTGCGACAAAATCAAAATATTCTCATTGTGGTCTGATTTACAAAGATGGAAAAGAATATTATGTTTTTGAAGCTGTTCAACCAGTTAAGCGAACTCCACTTGACAAGTGGATTGCAAGAGGAAAAAATGGAAAATATGTAATAAAGCGACTTAAAAACGCTGACCAAATCTTAACTACTTCGACTTTGACGAAGATGAAAAAAATAGGCGAGAAATTTAAAGGTAAAAACTACGACTTGACTTTTGAGTGGTCAGACGACAAAATTTATTGTTCGGAATTAATTTGGAAAATTTATCAACGTGCAACCGGACTAGAAATCGGTAAACTTGAAAAACTTAGCGACTTCGATTTGACAAACGAAGCAGTTAAACAGAAAATGAAAGAAAGATATGGCGACAAGATTCCTATGAATGAAATTGTCATTTCACCTGTTGCAATCTTCGACAGCAAACTTTTGAAAACCGTGAAATCAAACTAAATCCTATGTTAACATTAAACGTCAGTTTTGGAATCTATGCATTTCTGCCACAAGGTTGGTTGTTTATGACATTTATCATACTTCTTGAGTGTGTTGTCATGACTAAATTATTAAACAGGAATTGGTTTAATAAGAGAATATTTGGAACAGCAACTTTGTCAAACTTGACAAGTGGAATTATTGGAATTGTAACAACAATGATTTTAAATGGAGGTTGGTTTCTAGTTGTTTGGTTTCCATGGGTTAGCAGTCACGAAATTAATATATCAAAAAGTGAAAACTTAAAAGGACTGATAATTTTTTACATAGTTGCTTTCGTTTTATCAATACTTATTGAATTGTTAGTAAATTGGTTGTTGTTACGAAAGAGACATAAAACAAAACGAATAATTATATCAACTTTAATTGCGAATATTGCAAGCTATCTTATTGGGACAATTGCTTTATATTCATATAGTTTCGGTTGACAAACACCAGCAGCTAACACACGCCTATGCGCTTTGGGCGGCTAATGTGCTTTTGGCAGTCTTTGCGCCCGCATTTCCTTTGTCGCTATTGCGACAGGAAATTCGCCCGCAGTCCGCCCAAGCCCATAGCCTCGGTCGTTGTAAGCCATTTTAAAAAAACACTGACAGACATAAAATAAAACAAGAATGACGACAGTTTACAATAAAAATCATAAGTCAATAAGCTTAAAAGAAGAGATCAACAAAGGTGGAGAGGGTATTGTTTTTCTTGTTGACGATAGTACAGTAGCTAAAATATATCACCCCAAATCTTTGACTGTAGAAAAGGAAGCAAAAATTAAGGCTTTACTTTCAAAAAAAATCAGGTTTGAAGGAATATGTGCTCCTTTAGAAAGTCTTTATGACAATAAAGATAGATTTATTGGCTATCTTATGCCAAAAGCTGAAGCAGAAAAGGGATACGAGTTGCAAACATGTATTTTTAATCCGGCTCTTCTGAAAAATAAATTGCCTAATTGGACAAGATTAAATTTAGTAACCCTATCTATTACAATTTTGGAAAAAATAAAATATTTGCACCAAAACGGCATTATAATCGGTGACATAAATCCATTTAACATTCTAATAAAAGATGATAAAACAGTTTTTTTTGTAGATGTCGATAGTTATCAGATAGATAATTTTCCTTGTCCTGTTGGCACTATACACTTTACTGCTCCCGAAATCCAAAATATTGAATCCTTCAATAAATTAGTCAGAACAGAAGAACACGAATATTTTGCTGTCGCCACATTGCTTTTCATGATTTTTTTAGCTGGGAAAACACCATACTCATTTCAAGGAGGTGGAAACATGAAAGAGAATATCACTAGCATGAATTTCTCATATCCGTTAGGAGATGAGGACAATTATATGGCTCCGCAAGGAATGTGGGAGTTCATTTGGAGTGAATTGTCTTACGAAGTAAGAAAAGCATTTTACACTGTATTCAAAGAAAATATTAGATTATCAATTGAAGATTGGTTAAATATTTTGCATATATATTTAGAAGACCTTCAACAAGGCACTTATCCTTCGGCAATTTTCCCAAACTCGACAGAAAAAATCGTTCAAGGTAGAACGATTAATATGAATAGAAGAGACATAAAAGAAACCGATTCTAATGTAAGAAATGGTAAAACTATTTTTAGACCCAACGCCAAAGGTGATAACATCGGAATTTTAGAGTTGAGTACCAAAGCTGTAAAATTCCTTACAGCTGAACAGGATAAAGTAAAAGCTCAAGGATTTAATTTTGAATTCTTTTTTAGACAAGCAAAAAAAACTGAAACAGGTAAAGGGCTTGATGAAAACAATTTAATGGACATGAATTACTTTGACGAAAATGTTCTTCCCTCGATAAAGCAAATGTTAAGATATGCAAGAGACCGAAAAGTAGATATCTTATATTCGGTTGCCACTGCAGCATATCGAACAGCATTAAATCGTGATGAGATTATTTCCAAAATAAGAGAGGAATGTGGAGTAAACGTTAAAATATTATCAAAAAAAGAGGAAGCACTAGCAACACTTACGGCCTTTGCTTTCAGCAAACCAAGTCACGTTAATTTAAATTCTAATGATAAAGTTATAATGATAGACCAAGGAGGTGGTTCTACTGAAATAACGCTTTTTCAAGGAACTGATTTAATTGATTCATATAGTTTAAATCTTGGCACAACTGTTCTAAAAACAGTTTTATTTAGAGAGGCCAACAAGGAGACCTTACTTACAAAAGCACTAAAAGACAGTGAAAAATTTGTTAAAGACAGATTAAGAACATATTACTCCTCAAAAAAATCTAGTCTTCTTAATAAATCCAGAACAAATTTTTGTATAAGTGTTGGCACTGCAATTACTAATGCTACCAATAAAAAAGGAAATGCTAAACAGCATGGAACTAGACTAACACTAGAAATGATAAAACGAAAGATTGAAGAAACCGATGCGTTTCTAAAAAGTAAGTACACATACGTTGCTGATTTGATTGAAGACCTAGATGTATCAGGAGCAGAAAGAAATTCATTTCATGATACCTTAGACAACAGTGTTGTTATGAGGCTTGGATTACCCATGTTCGTAGAGATTATGGAAGGTTTTAATCTCGATGAAATTATTGTAAGTGGAACAGGTCTTTGGTATGGTGTCTATTTTGAAAATTTGTATAATTTAAACAACCAATAAAAACAAATAAAGATGAGTATACTATCTGAACGTACAGCTAATCAAAACTATGGTAAAATAAAAAATATCCATAGTGATGATAAACATTCCTCAATTGAGAAAACGCCAAAATTATGGCCAATTTTGGAAACAATATTTATTGAAATGACTAGTAATGATGTGGCATTTGGAACTCCAATCATTGAAAGAATGAAATTTCTATATGATGGCAAAAACATTCCAAAAGACATCGTTGATAGTACTCACAAGACAAGAATGTTATGCAATGCCATAAGACATAAAGGTCACGAAGCTAATGATATTGATTTTAAAGAATCAGTGGAAGCGCTTGCCAAATGCATGAGTTACTTTTCAGGTGTTCCAATTCCACCTGAGGTTGAATGCATATACAATCCAAATGTAGTTCCAACTCAAACTATTGTTCAAGCTCCACCACCAAAAAAAACAAGCACTCCACCCCTCTTAACAATAAGGCAAAAGGACCTTGTAGATAACCCATCTGCTCGTTTGCCTGTTGCGTTACTTTTAGACACAAGTGGTTCAATGCTCACTGATAATAGAATTGGTGAGCTAAATATAGGAATAGACCTTTTCTTTAACTCAATTTTGGAGGACGAAGTAACAAGATACTCAGTTGAGTTGTCTATCATCACATTTGGTAGAGTTGTCACTAAAGTTTTGGATTTTGCGAATGTAGAAAGACAAGTTCCTGATTTTCAAAAAAACATGCCCATTGTCGTAAATAGCCCAATGGATGGCACTCCAATGGGAGAAGCAGTTGAAATGGCAATAAAAATTCTTAATGAACGTAAATCAGAGTATAAGACAGCAGGTGTAGAATATTATCAACCTTGGCTTGTATTAATGACAGATGGTCAACCAACCGATAGCATCTCAAACGCAACTATTCTAACAACAAGTATGGTTGAAGCGGGTAAATTAAGTTTGTTCCCAATTGCGATTGGTGCGGGAGCAAACTTGGTCGAATTAAGTAAATTTTCACCCAAAAGACCACCACTAAGATTACGTGGTTTAAATTTCAGAGAATTTTTTGAATGGTTAAAAGAAAGTGCAAAAAGCACCTCACAATCAACTCCAGGTCAGGCAACATCATCTCCTCCGATTGGATGGGCAACTTTGTAATTGAGTATGAGTAAAGAGTGGAAAGTAGCGGGTACTTATGTAGTGGGTATTTCTCATGAACGTCAAAAAAAGGGATGTCATGACAGATACGCTTATAAATACAACAATGGTGCAATAAGCATTAGTTTGGCAGATGGGGCAGGCTCTGCACTCAAACCTGAAGTTGGAGCAGACATTGCAACAAAGCAAGTAAATAAAACAGTTACAAATCATTTCGACTACATTTTTGAATCCGACATATTTTCAGCAAGCCATAAGCTAACGCATTCGATAAGAACTGCATTTGGAATTTACGCTAAACGTTATAATTGCAATATTAAAGACCTTGCAACGACATTACTTTTTGCATGTGTCAAAGACGATAAATTCATTGCGGGTCATATTGGAGATGGTATTTTAGCCTGTCTGAAAAATGATGAATTGATAGTGTTATCTCCTCCTGACAATGGTGAATTTGTAAATGAGACATATTTTATAACTTCAAATTCATATAAGAACAGGTTTCGCTTATTTAAGGGTAATTTAAATGAAATTGAAGGTTTTGTATTAATGACTGATGGAACATGTGAAAGTCTTTTTGATAAAAGAGAAAAAAAACTAGCCCCAGTCGTTTTTACATTATTTGAATGGCTTGACAATTATTCTATGGAAGAAGTAAATTTTGCTCTAAAAGAAAATTTTGAGAGTTTAATAAGAAAGAAAACAACGGATGATTGTTCAATTGGACTTTTAAAATTGGTACGACATGACTTAAAAATTGACGAAAAATATCTATCAAATGGTGGAAAAACGGCTTACAACAGCGGTTTGGCGTAATGGCGGGTGCAGTGCTTCGTATGACAGTTTTGTGGTAGGTTCAAGTGCAGTTCTTCGATTGAACTTTTGTGCTAAAAATCCGCCACTACGCCAAGCCGCAAAACGTTAGGGGGCATAATAAAAAAAATAAAAGACATGAAAACATTATTTGAATCTATCGAAAAAGAAATTTCAAAGAGTTTAAACACAGTACAAAATCTTTCCACGAATGGAAATGAATTTGAAGTTTTAGCTCAAAAAATCAATCTCTTTAGAGTTGAACTCGAAAGATTAAACAAAACAATTCCTGAATTATCAAACGAATACAATCGGACACATTCTTTGTCTGAATCAGACGTTCTTAAATTAAAGGAATTTATTGATAATTCCATGTCTGACTTTTTGAAAAAATCAGGAGTCCCTGGAATCAACACAAATTTTAAGTTCGACACCAAGCTCTTGTAATTCTTTTTCAAGCTTAGACATTTGCGCTAATTTCTTTTCTATTTTTTTAAGTCGGTTTATTAAGTCTTGACTAACGACTTCTTTGATTATTTTTTTCATTTTATTCAATAATTTATAGTGTATTTTTGAATGAATTAAAAGAGAAAATTATACAAAAAGAAAAAATTACGACCCCCTAACACACGCCTATGTTCACAGGCTGGCTGACGTGCATTTCGGCAGTTTTGCT
>CAZDSY010000151.1:0-6097 GCA_964508285.1 uncultured Paludibacter sp. | reverse complement strand
AAATATGAGATTCTCAGGCATTTTCAATTTTTAAAGTTTCGGATAGTTGTGATGAAATTATTGAAGTTTGGGATGTGAAAGAAAAGATAGAAAAGATAAAAAAAGAATAAATTACGGTTGCTAAGAAGCGGTCATACGCCATAGGGGTTTTAGTTGTATATCAAGCGTTTCAGCTCGCATCACGGTTCGCAACTTGTGATATAGACGCTGCTCCGCAATCCCTTACAGCGCATACACTCACCGTTACAGCAAACAAATAAAATACTAAATATATGGATACAGACGATTTATCAACAGAAGCCTACAAAGGAATTTTAATTGAAGCTGAGAAATTAACGCACGATTTGACTTTGCATTACGGATTATTATCGTACGATTGTGAAAATGAGGCTGAATACCTTAAAAAAGCAGCTAAGCTTACTAAAAAAATTTTAGAAGCGAAAGATTATGAATTAGACGATTTATTTTGGGGCAATCCACCAAAGAAAAAGAAACTTCAAATCACACTCACGAAAATTCTGAGTAATATTGAAGAAATTAATAACATACCCATTGAAAAACGACATTATGACTAAACAGGAAATTAAGCAAAAAGAGGAAAAACTTATAGAAATGACAAGTGTCTTTTGTGTTCAAAAAATTGAATAACGAATATTCTCAGTTATGTGAAACGTTAGTTAAAAAACTAGGAAGAAAAAGAGATGTCCCATTTCAGAGAGGGAAACTGGAAATCTGGGCAGCTGCTGTCGTTAATACAATCGGGTCGATAAATTTTTTATCCACAAGTCATTCGAACCTTATGTTAGCGCTGACCAAATTAACGAATACTTTGGGACAAAAAATTCAACAGTATCCAGCAAAGCACGAGAAATTAAGGAAATGTTTAATCTGTGGTATTATAACCCGGAGTTTTCTACACAAAAAATGGCGGAATCAAATCCTTTCAATAAATTGGTTATGGTTGATGGTATTACTATAACGCTTGATTCTTTGCCGAATGATTTACAACAAATGGTGAGAGATGCAAGAGCAAGAGGAGAAGATATAGAATTCCGTACAAAATAGCATTGAAAACTCGATAAGCCCCTATATAAGTGGTTACAAGAATTTAGTTACAAATACAAGACTTATTATCTGATTTTTCAGTTAAAAATAAAATATCATTATATACTTACAAATACTTAAGTATAGAGAATCACTTGGAAGTCGCTTGTCCTCTGATTTTTCAAGAACACAAATTCATGTAATTCAAAACAAACTCCATGAATATTCGATTCATATGAAAAATTTCTTTCTTCTTGCGCTTACTATCATAACCTTGAGTACTGTTTATGCTCAAAAACTAATTCCGGTGGCAGAGGCATGGGCAGGAAACTCTGTAAATGCCGTGGTTTTCCGCAAAAATTCGGTAGTAATGCACGGAAAAACGCAATTTACGGCATTTTACAATCAGCAGGGGAAACTTGTTCTGGCAAAACGAAGTTTAAACTCACCAATATGGGAAATTGCCGAAACACAATACAACGGAAATATCCGCGATGCACACAATACCATCAGCATAATGACCGATGGCGATGGTTTTTTGCATGTTTCGTGGGATCATCATGGTCATAAACTGAATTATGCTCGCTCAGTAGCGCCGCTTTCGCTGCAATTGACCGAAAAAATGCCCATGACAGGAAATTTTGAACGTATTGTAACTTACCCCGAGTTTTTCAGAATGCCCAATGGAAATCTGATTTTCATGTATCGTGATGGACAATCGGGACGTGGAAATCTGGTGTTGAAGACATATAATTTGCAAACGCGGGAATGGTCTCAACATCATGCAAATCTGATAGATGGTGAAAATAAACAAAATGCTTACTGGCAGGCTTGTGTTGATAAAAAAGGTGTAATTCACCTCTCATGGGTATGGCGTGCAACTTGGGATGTATCCACCAATCACTCGATGTGTTACGCGCGATCAAAAGATGGGGGAATAACATGGGAAAAATCAACCGGTGAAAAATATGCACTCCCGATAAATGCCGGTAACGCAGAATATGCACTCCGAATACCGCAAAAAAGCGAATTGATTAATCAGACTTCGATGACAACGGATGATAACGGAAATCCGTTTATTGCTACTTACTGGCGCGATGCCGATTCTGAAATTCCGCAATACAGAATTATATACAATTTAAATGGAAAATGGGAAACCAATAACACAGGTTTTCGGACAACTGCTTTTTCACTCAGCGGAGGCGGTACCAAAAGTATTCCTGCTTCGCGTCCACAAATTCTGGTGAACGGTAAAGGCGAAAAAGCGAAAGTTACCCTAATTTTTCGCGACAGTGAACGCAATTCAAAAGTTTCTAAAGCAAATTGCTGTTCGTTGCAAAAAAATCTTTGGAAAATTACCGACCTCACTAAGTTCAGTGTAAATGCTTGGGAACCTTCTTACGATACTGAATTATGGAAAAAGAGGGGCAAACTGCATTTATTTGTACAAAAAGTAAATCAGGTAGATGGCGAAGGTGTCGAAGCAAGCAACCCTGAAATGGTTTATATTCTCGAAGCGAAATAAAAAACATTAGAAACGGAACTTTATATCCACAATTTCCGACTGTGAGCCAATACGATATTGCGGTCCCCAAAGTCCAAGTCCCGACGAAACGTACAAGTGCATATTTCCTTTTTTAGCGTAACCGTATCCAACTTCGAAAATACGTTTTACAATTAAATTACCAGGGAAAAATTGACCATTGTGCGTATGTCCGGCAATTTTTAGATCGACATTGTTTTCCGAAGCTTCGGCAAGGTGTTTAGGTTGATGATCCAATAAAATAATCGGTTTCGAAACGTCTGCATTTTTCAGAATTTCTGCCAGCTTTTTGCGTCTCGTGTTCGAAACATCATCTCTACCGGCAACATAAAATTCATTGTTGATTAAATTTACAGTATCTCGCAAAACGGTTATTCCAGATTCTTTCATATAATCAGCTGCTATATGACGGTTTTCACCATAAAAATCGTGATTGCCCATTACAGCAAATATTCCCAAAGGCGCACTAATTTTCTGTATTTCTTCTTTCATATTCTGTTTTATGAGCGGACTTATCCCGCGATCGGAAAAATCACCTGCGATTAGCACAATATCAGGTTTGCGGGAATTTATAAGCTTAACATAGCGCTGTAATATTTTACGATCGATGGAAACTCCCAGATGCAAATCGCTTACAGCCAAGATATGCACTTCTTTATTCTGTTTTGGTTTTTCGGCAGTCAGGTTAAGTTCAACTACTTGAGGGCTGCGAAATTTGTAATGACCGTATGCCATAGCAGCAAAAATAACAGTAATACTAATAAGAAAAGCATAATACCTGAATGTTACCATCCCTGAAGGTGCAAAAGGTATGATTGCATTAAAAATGCGCACAACATCGACAGCAAGAAAAGACACAAACAGATATATAGTTAATAGCAAATACGAAAAAACCACAAAACTGAGCGTTTTGGCTACTGTGGGATGCATTTGGTTTCCAAACATCATGGAAACAAACATGGAAACAAACAATGCGATGGAAATCACAAGAAAATAAACTCTTACGCTGCCTGCAGGCTGCAACGCTTGCCAACCACGAAGCGCTACGTAGCCATAAATCAGCAGCATAAACAGTAGCATAAACACAAAAAACAGGTATTTCATATCAACGTTGGTGTTTTAATTGAATTTTTTTAAACTTATAACTTCTATCAAGGTTCAGGAACAATTTTTGTTGAACAATAGTTCGCAAAATTAACAAATAAAATACGTTAAGAAACTTGATTTATTAATACATATTATTTGTTTAAAGTGATTTAACGCTTGAAGATATTTCTAAGGCATTTACATTTTTTTAGATTCAATTTCGTAAGATAATCATTAACTTTACAACGCTTAATAAACTCATTCGATGCGACTTAAAATTTGTCTAATATTATTATCTGTGTTATTTTCAACAGTTGCAAGCTCCCAAAAAATAGGATTGGTGCTGAGTGGTGGCGGTGCTAAAGGAATAGCACACATTGGCGTTATCAAAGCTCTGGAAGACAACAATATACCTATCGACTTTATTGCGGGAACCTCGATGGGAGCAATCGTAGGTGGTTACTATGCTATGGGCTATTCGCCCGAAGAATTGATTGAGATTTTAAAATCCGATGAATTCAGATATTTATCCTTAGGCGAAATAGAACCAAAATATCGTTATTTTTATCTTACTCCCGATCCTAAGCCATCGTTAATTGAATTTCCACTGAATGTAAAAAAACTCGATTCATTACTTATTAAGCCGACCTTTTTACCCACCAATCTGATTTCGCCCCATCAGATGAATTTTGCTTTTGTGAATATGTTTACACAAGCAAATACGGTTGCCAGTGGAAACTTCGACAGGCTTTTTGTCCCGTTCAGGTGCGTAGCTTCAGATATTTACAGAAAAGAAGCCGTTATTTTCAGCAAAGGTGTGTTAGGCGATGCTATCAGAGCCTCGATGACTTACCCTTTTGTTTACAAGCCCATAAGTATCGATGGGAAACTGCTTTTTGATGGTGGCATTTACAATAATTTTCCGGTAAACGTAATGCGCAACGAATTTAAACCTGATTATATAATTGGCAGTAATGTAAGTAATCCACCACAAAAACCGGACGAATCAGATCTGATACAACAAATTATGAACATGGTTATGACCAAAGCCGATTTTACCATATCAGGTGAAGAGGGTTTATTGCTCGATTTTAATCTGGATAAATATCCCGGGTTCGATTTTTCGAAAGTGGACGAGCTTTACCGCATTGGGTACGATTCTACCATGAAGTATATGGAACAAATAAAATCTTGCATTTCTCGTCGTGTTCCTCAAAACGAATTGAACGAACGCAGAAAGGCTTTCAGAAACAGTTTCCCTGAACTCAAATTTCAAAAAGTTACAATCGATGGAATCGACAACGACAAGAAATGGTATATTGAACAGTTTTTCCATGATAAAAACAAAGAATTTACCCTTGAAGAGTTCAAAGCAGCCTATTTCAAACTTTTTTCCGACAAAAAAATTCTGGAAGTTGTGCCACACGCAGTTTACAACGAAAAAAATAAAAACTTCGACCTGTATCTGAAAGTAAAAATGAGCGATCATATCAAGGTAATGCTTGGCGGAAATATTTCATCTTCCACTTCGAACCAGGCTTATATAGGCATTAATTATCAAAATCTGAATGAGTTTGCCCAGTCGGCATGGGCTGATGCGCAGTTTGGGAAAAATTATAACGGACTTGGGCTTGGCACACGCATTGAAGCACCTACCAGCAATGACTGGTACATGAAACTGGCTGTTGTGCTGCACAAATTTGACTATTACGAAGGCAACCGACTGTTTTTCAACGATTACCGTACAGCAAATTTCAACCAGTACGAAGCTTACGGAAAATTTTCGGCAGGAGTTCCGCTGAAACAAACCGGAAAATTGGAAACCGGTTTTGGTTACGGAGTGCTGATTGATAATTATGCGCAATTAATTGATACTGTTGGATTCCCTTTTGCCGATCGAAGAACCATTTTGTCGCTCGGAAGTGTTTTTACAAGAGCCTTGGGTTCAACTCTGAATAATGTAATGTATCCGGTATCGGGCTATCAGTATAATGCATCTTTACAACTTGTACATAGCTTCGATTTAGCTGAACCTATTCGGAAATATAGTTTCAACGATCCGGAAACTACTGATAATTGGATGCAAATACGTGGAAAATACGAAAGATATTTTCCCCTAAACAGGAAATTCACCATCGGTACTTACAGCGAATTAGTAATTTCTACCCGAAAGTTACTTGAAACATATACTGCCAGTATCATTCAACTGCCGGCGTTTCAGCCTACACCGCACAGTATAAGCATTTACAATCAAGCCTTCAGAGCCAATCAGTTTTTTGTTGCGGGTGTTAAACCAATCTATCATCTTACTAATCAATTACATGTTCGTACCGAAGCTTACTGGTTTTTACCCTACAAAACGCTTAATCGCACTGTTACTGACAAACCGTATTATTCCAAGGCTTTCACGTCTTCGCAGTTCAT
>CAZDSY010000150.1:0-6147 GCA_964508285.1 uncultured Paludibacter sp. | reverse complement strand
GGCGCTACAGTAACATTGTACGATGCAATCACTAATAATCCGATATCAGGTGGAACTGCCACGGTTACAAATGGCGCATGGTATATGCCAAATCTCACACTGAGCAATAATCAGGATGTATATGCCAAAATTACTGCAGGCACTTGTTTAACCGAAAGTGATAACTCTGATGCAACAACCGTAACAACAAGACCTTCGGCAAGTGCTTATACCATAGTTATTAACGATCCGGTAACCGGCGATGATGTGATAACCGGTACAATCTCAGGCGGAACTTATCCTGTTACAATTAACACTTACGTTAATCAGGGTTTAGTGGGTACTGGCACTACAGTTAGTACAGCAGGAACCTGGTCGGTAAGCGAAGTGCAGAATTCTTTATCAACCAATCAAACTGTGAATGTAACAGTAACTACAGGAACCGGCTGCGAAAGCGAATTTAGCACTTCACAGGCTATAGTGCAGTGTTCACCACCTACCGTTCCTTTGTATAGCGGAGGAGGTATAGTTTGCAAAAACCAGGCAGGAGCTGTAAGTGTAACCGATTCAGAAGCGGGTATTATTTATCAGTTGGTAGATGCAACTGGTGAAGCCGTTGGACCATCGGCAATAGGCACAGGGTCAGGGATAACACTTTATACGTTTGCCATGACAAGCGATTTACCGGATGTACGACTGAAGGTTTATGATGTATTGAATCCATCGTGTGCCATAACCGGTTCTGCCACAGTAAGTTTTACAGTAAATAATAATGTACCTACAGTAAGTTTCACGAGTAGAACATTGAGTGTGCTTCAGGGACAAACTTCGGTAGATCTGGCATATACATCCAAATCCACAACCCCATCAGCCGACACCTATACCATTGATTTTTCGTTGGCTGCCGAAGATCAAGGTTTTCAGGATAAAACTTCAGAAACTATCCCGGTTTCTCCAATACAAATACTTGTACCTGAGGATGCAGCAGTTGGAACATATTCGGGAACAATTACTATTTATTCCAATGAACCAGGAAGTTGTACAAACAGCTATGACTTTACCATAACGGTTTATGCCAGTACATCCACACCGGTCATAAGTATTCATCCGACAGGAACAACCGTTTGCTCGGGCTTCCCGGTAACTTTAACTGCAACTGCTTCAAGCAGCACTGCCATGACATTTACTTGGCAGCAGTCAACCACCTATAACGGAACCTACAGTACAGTTCAAACAGAGTCGAACGTAACTACTTCAAGTTATACATCAGGCAATCTTACATCCACAACTTACTACCGTGTTTTGGTTTCGAACACAAATGGTATAACAACCAGTAATGTAGCAATTGTAACGGTAAACTCAACTCCGGCAACACCGGGAACAATCAGCGGACCTGTAACTGTTTCACGTGGTTCGAACTTTGTGAACTATAGTATTACACCAGTAAGTGGCGCTACCAGTTATATCTGGAACTATAGCGGTACAGGAGTAACTATACAAGGCAACACGAATTCGGTGTATCTGAATTTCAATTCAACTGCAGAAGCAGGAGACCTGACAGTACAGGCTTCAAACGCTTGTTTTACAAGTACCGCGAGCACGCCATTTTCAATTGCCATAGATGAAATTTGTGCATGGCGAAGTGTGAAAGATGGAAACTGGACAGATTATACAGTCTGGCATAAATTAGACTGTGCAACCGGAACCTGGTCACCCGCCGCTACATATCCAAATAACAACCGCCCGATTTATGTTTATGATGATGTTGTTATCAATACAGGAGAATTTATTTCAGCCGATTCGTTGTATGTAAAACCGGGAGGAGTAATAATAGTAAATCAGGGTGCAGCACTCACAGCAACCGATGAATTAATTATTGGAATTGATACAAACGGAAATGCGGGACAGATTAATTCCTCCGGAGCCTGCAACAATGTATCCACTTCGGGTGCTAAGGTAATTGTACGTAAGGCACTCGACAGCTCATGGGATTTTATAAGTTTCCCGTTTGAAGTACCGGCTGCAAATGTGTATCATGCCGGCACAAATACAAATGCAGTGTGGGGTAATATAAATCCTGTAACTACAAATGCAAGCTTTTTTGCAGCACAATATAACGGGGCTGACAGAGCTTTGGACAAAAGTCCATCGTCTAACAGCAAGTATTTTGGAAACGTAACCAATTCTACATTTGTACCCGTACGAGGTTATATTGTAACTGGTGGTAACAACGGTGCAGATTCAATTGATTTTGTTGCTGCCACTAACACGCAATTAACCTTATGCGGCGGAAGTTATTCTCCAGAAAATTACTTAAATCCCTGTGAATGTAACGATGGCTGGTGTCTGGTTGGAACACCCTATGTGTCGGCATATAACCTTTATTATGCTGATAAATACAAAACCTATTATGTTGCCCCGACCTATACACCGGTTGCTGAAAGCACAGATTACAAACTGAATTCCTTCGGAGCTTTCTTTATACAGGCAACAGCTGCCACACCAATTATTTACAATGAACTGGGAATTGCCAATCCAACCAGTCATCCTTCTCCGGCTCCGCGCTTTAACGGCATAATAGAGTTACAACTTCGGAATATGCAATATACTGATAACGCTGTTATCCGTTTAGGCGAAGATGCAAGTGAAGAATATGTGTTGGGTGAAGATGCATTAAAGATTCAGACAATAGCTGCCGCTTCACCGCAGATTTATACAGAAGCAATAGGTGCATGTTCGGGTTTATTCGTTAACTCATTACCTGCAAATACTGAAAGAGTTGACCTTCAATTAAAAATTAACAGTCCAGGGACACACACGATAAAGATTTCTAAACCGGAGCAACTCAGAAATATCAATACAGCAACTTTGGTTGATACTGAAACAGGATTGAGAACGGATTTGATAACAAATGAAAATGGTTATACCTTCGATGCAATTTCAAAAGGAGTGAGCAACAGGTTTTACATAATGTTAGCAACAAATACTTCAGTAAAAACAGGTAAAACCGGAAATGAAGATATAAATGTACTTTTAAAAGGAAGAAATATAACATTAACAGGGATTAAAGGCAATGCATATATCAGAATGTACGATGTGGTTGGGAAACTAATGTATCAGTACAAGGATTTACAGAACGGACAAAGTATCGATGTAAATGTACCAGGGGTATATCTATTGGAAATAAAAACTGATACTCAGAATGAAAGAGTTAAAGTTCTGATACAGGATTAAAAATCTGTGAGAATTAATTTTTGAAGTTAAAGAAGTCAGAGAAGTAAAGAAGTTAACAAATTAGAAGTTATGAAAGTTATGAAAACAGATAATATAAGTAAAGCATCAGAAAAGAAAATGTATTTGTCACCTGTCATTGAATGTATCAGGCTTGATAGCGAAATATCTTTGATATTGCAAACAAACTCATTTAATTCGCTTCCCGGCGATCCCTTTCGGGAAGATTGTATTCAGAATACAAATCAACAGTTTCCTGAAAGTGGGATTGGGTGGGAATAAATCCACAAAATTGTTTGAATATATTCAAAAACCTGTCGAAGCGCACTTTTGACAGGTTTTTTTTATAAAGGTGCTTTCAATTTCCGATGTTCATTTTTGGTCTTCCAAACTGAAGACTGAATCAAAAGTCAGTAAAAGAAATTTAGATATTTGCATTGAATGGTTTTCCTGTTTTTTTATCACAGTCAGATACCAAAGACCAAGAATAAAAATTGTATGATACTGTTTTAAGGTTATTTTTTCCTGATGCGTTTTGGCTTGAATTAAAAATTGATATCTATTCGGATCGTAATTTCAGCTTGACAGACCAACTTAATGCCCCGCTTCCTTATCCTTTGAAAAATTTAGACGATATTGATGCAACCACTGGTTTGGTGTCATTCCGGTTAAGTTTCGGAAACTTATATAGAAATTGGCGTTGGTACTGAACCCTGATTGTCGACCTATCCCTTCGATGGAATTGGCTGTTGCAGATTCGCTCTTTAGCAATTCCATAGCATGACGTACGCGGTATTCATTTTTCAGGTCGGCAAACTTTTTATTCATTATCACATTCAGACAATACTGTATATGATGGCGGGGAGCATTAAGGTGTTGACAAACATCGTGAACTGAAAAACCCTGTTTAATATACGGTTTTTCATTTTCGAAAAAAGATGTAATTGCTGCAGACATTGCCTGAAAGGGATCTGTTTTTTGAATAACAATTTTTGTTTCTGGCTTCCCTTTATTAATTTCTAAAAAATTATCAGCTTTAATATTCAGGTTAACTGTAGTATTACCATCAGTTGTAATTAGTGTTGAATCGGGATAATAACTTACCGGAAAACCATAAACCAATTTCGGCATTAAAAGTAAAAATAATGGAATTAACGGAGTAAAGTAGGAACTTATTTGTAATAAGTCGGTCAGTACAGTAATCAGGTATTTATCAATATTAGCAACTACTAACTGGTATGATAAGAAGGCAAAGATAATATTGAAAACTAAAAAAAATATTAGTATAAAACTTAGCAAAACGCTGATATAATACTGATTTATTTTCGATGTACCAGCATACAGTTTCAACTTAGCTCTGAACTTCATGAGTAAAACGGCACACAATATCAGATAAAATACAAACTGAATGGGACGTGTTATTCTGTTTATCCACGGTGGATAAAAAAGTCCAAAATCGTAGTTTATATATTCCGGAATGTTTTCAATTAGCCTTTCTGCCACAGAAAATTTAAATTCAAATGAAGTAAACCAGTAAGGCAAAACAGCCAGGAGATTTATAAAAAAAGGTATGAAATGCAGCAAATCGGTTTTTTTAGTTTGTGATTATCGTAAACAATAGAACGTATATAAAAATACAACATTACCGGATAAAGATAATACAGGGGTGCAGAATTGTTTAACAACAGGGTGAATAACATTATTGAACCACCATAAAATAATAAAGTACCGAAAATAATATGTAACGAAAAAAATACCAGAAATAAAGCCAGAAACAGAATGTTTCGGTTATACTTCCAGTTATTGTATAACATAAGCAAGGCAAGAAAAATATTAAATCCTGAAACAATTATTGTTAAATCACGAACAAACATATTTTAATTTTGATTTGATAATTCATTCAATCCGTCTGAAAATTTTGGTGAATATAAAACATAAAGATTTTATTATCAGATGCTATCATTTATATTTTTAATTCTTCTGAAATAATTTTCCCCGAAAAGTCTCACATAAATAAGGATAAAAAGTTGGATTCAGGATAAATAACAAGCAATAATTTAACATTATTTCCTGTCTTTTTAGCAAACATTTTCTTACTTAGTCTTGTTAGAAAATTAATATTGTTCAAGATTAATTCAACAATTTTTCAAATTTCATTTTTATAGTAATTCACTTAAAACATAATCAATTAAGAAAATTCTTAAGCATAGCTTATACAAAGGTAAGTTATTTATTCAGGATTGCAGTTTTCTGCTCAAACCGGAATCATTGAAATTTTACGAAACAAATTTATAATTAAATGCTTATTTTTATCCTTTTGATTTTTTTTGACAAATACACCGTTTAATTTAATTACTTGGAATATAGCGTTAAATTGGAATAATTTGAAAGAGTAAAATCGATTTTATAAAAAACGTTTCTAACGAAAGAAATTGCTGCAATAATTTTTGTTAGTTCAATTATACATACATAGAACATTATTTTAATACGAAAATAACTATTGTTTTTTAAAAACAATACAAAATAAGAATTATTTTTTTATAACTTTTTTATTTGAAGTTGTTACTTTGTTGGATAACTAAAAATACAAAAAAAAATAAAACAAATTTTTCAGTATTTATTTTGAATAACTGTCATTTTTTTTTATACATTTGTAGAAATAACAATAATCAGCTTAAATCAAAACATTAAAAATGTTTACTGAATATCAAAAACAATTTAATATACTTTTAAATAAATCTGAGAAAAAAAATTATTGACCGATTTGTAATAATTATATCGCACAAATATGGTAATAATACCATAATGTTTTCATTATAATTGAGATAAGAGTATCTCAATGATTTTTTGTATTTAACGGAAAAAATGAACCAATAAAAAATAAACACTATTGTCCGATAAAAATTATTTGATAAATTAAAAGTGCACGGACAAAAA
>CAZDSY010000149.1:0-6237 GCA_964508285.1 uncultured Paludibacter sp. | reverse complement strand
AGATATTCCTGAACCATAACTTTTGTTTTAACAAAAGCAGCTGCTTTTTCACCTAACAATCCAAAATCAATGGACACTGCAGCTATTCCATCCTGAATCACTTCAAGCAATGGTTCGTCGTTGTAAACCATTATTCCTATATCGCGACCCGGTTTCAGATTTTGAATCTTACTCAGTTGAATGACTTTTACCAAATCGGTATGAGAAATTACAAAATAAAGAGACTGAGCTTCAATGCTGTTTAAAAAGTTCACATTTTCTATCAATTCAAAATCCATTGCTGAATCAACACAAAATTTCTTTACATAATCAATTGAACTTTGGGGATGATTAACCTCATCGGGAAAAATCAGTACAATTTTTTTATATTTAGAAATAATACTTATTTGCTCTGATAAGCAATTGTATAAAGCCTGATCGAAATCCTGACATAAATACGCGTATGATTGTTTTTCAAAATTTCCAAAATCCAACAAAAGCAATTTTCCTTCCTGAATAGTTTTTAGTGATTCGGAGAATTGTGTGTTCGAGAAGTTCATCACCAAAAACATGTTATAACGTCCAACGCTTTCACGTATGATAGTTTCAAACAATTTTTTGTTGTACTGGTGAAAAATCAAATCGACCTTCCACGTTTTTGGTAAATTTTGAACGAAACGATTGTATAGATTTTGTTTGAAAGGCGAATAAGTATCGAGCAGAAGTAAAACATGATTTATTTCGCCTTTTACAAAATATCCTTTCATGGGATTCGAATCAATTAATCCCCTTTGTCTTAATTCTCGATAAGCTTTAAAAACCGTATCTCGCGAAACCTTAAATCGTCCACTTGCATCATTGATCGATGGTAAATTATCCCCCGATTTTAATACACCGGATGCAATTTCATACGAAATCGCATCGATCAACGTGTTAATTTTTGATTTTGAATGGGAGAAGTTTACTTTCATTTTTTGTTTCTTATCAAACTTTTCATTATCAAAGACTTGAAAACGTTTCTTTGTAAACTAATTAGAAGAAACGTTCAAAAGTCTTACGACGTTTTGAAGTTTTTTATGTGTTTTGAAGTTTTTAAAAGTTTTGAAGTTTCTTTAAAATTTATCTAATCATTCGTATCCAAATTCTTTTTCTTCTTTATTGGCAATAATTCCATATATACCAACAATAACAAAGCATACTACAGGCACCCAGTAAGCGAAATTTATACTATTCATTAGGGTTGATAAATAACCCTGAAGTGAGGTAAGTAATGCGCCTCCCAATATTGCCATAACTAAAAATGAACCTCCAACTTTTGCTTCAGCTTCACTGATTCCTTCAAGCGCGATACCATAAATAGTTGGGAACATTAACGACATGAAAAAAGATATTGCAACCAATCCAATTACTCCGGTCATCCCGGTTGTAAAAATTGCGATTGCAGCAGAAATGATAGCACCTGAGGCTGCAATTGCCAGTAACATTCCGGGTCGGAAATATCGCATTAATGCAGTGAAAATAAATCTCGAAATTGTAAATAAAATCAGTGAGAAAAGATAAAACGAATTTCCGATATTTTCTGCCGTCGAATTTTCGTCAAGTTGCCAAATGTTGCTCCATAAACGATGTTCTGTAATAAAACCTTGTACTTTGGCTGGAAAAATTTCCGAGGTTTCCGGATCGACAAGTCCGAGTGCGAGCATGACATACCGTATTGTATATGACCAAACACCAATTTGTGCTCCTACATAAAAAAATTGTGCAATTACGCCAAGCGTGTAATGTTTTCTTTTTAGTAATCTACCAACTGTGGCTCCAAAGCTTAAACCAGAAGTGTCTTTAGTAGCCGGCATTTTTTTGTAAAATATAATAATCATAAGTAATGCTACTAAAACAACTCCCAATCCCATATAGGTAAGCGTAACTGCCGATAATTCTTTATGTTGCACAACCAGCAATTCAGCATCACTCAAGGTGCTTTTATTTTGGCTTAATTGAGATAAAATAAATATCTGACTGATGATAATTCCAGATATTGAACCTATCGGATTAAACGATTGAGCAAAATTCAACCTGCGGGTCATATTTTCTTTCCGACCCATGGTCAAAATATAAGGATTGGCAGCAGTTTCCAAAATAGAACAGCCACCGGCTAATACGTACAATGCAAATAGGTAGAAACCATAAGAAGCAAGTTGCGATGCAGGATAGAACAAAAATGTTCCCAAAGCATATAATGACAAACCTACTACAATTCCGTGTTTAAAAGTGTATTTTCTGATAAGCAATGCAGCTGGGATTGCAAAACATGCATAAGAACCGTAAAAAGCCATTTGTATGAACGACGTCTGAAAATCGGTCATTTCCATAATGTTTTTAAATGCCGATAATAGCGTGTCTGTCATGTTGTTGGCTACACCCCAGAAAAAGAAAAGGGAAGTTACTAATATAAATGGAATGGTGTAATTAAATCCATCACTTCCTTTTAATAACGGAATTTTTGCGTCTGATTTCATTGTATTTTATTTTGTTTAAGAGTTTAAAGTTTCAGAGTTTGAAGATTACTTATTTTCTTAATTTCCCCCATTTAGGATGTCAGGGGCTTTACAAGCTAAATATTCGTTCCATCAAAGTCCATTTATCTGCCGAACCGGCATTTGGGTCTGCTAATTGAAATTTTGCCATAAAAGCCTCCCATTCTGCCTGTCGTGGTAATCCTGCAAGTTTCCCGAAAGCACTGTCCCATTCAAAATCAAGTGGCGTTTCTACGATCATAAATAGTACGTTTTCATGTATATATAATTCCATATCAAGTATACCAACGGCTTTTATGCCTTCAGGAATTTCTTTCCAACGGTTTTCAGGCAGATGCCAGTACTTATATTCTTTAATTAGCTGAACATCAGACTTTAACTTCAATGTCTGACAATAACGCTTCACCGGCTGTGAATGTTGTTTAACTGGATATCCTGATTTTAGGTTCATATTTATAAAAAGTAATGTTTTATAAAACCTTATTTTGCTTAGGATGTAATTTTTTCGTTTATTTTAAATTCGGTAAAAGTTTCGGAATTATTGTCTATCTGTGCTGAACTGTGCTGCAAATATAATCAAAATAATATAATATAATTACGATATGATCAAAAAAAACTAAAAGTTGTAATTTGTTGCCGTTGGATTGTTCCGATCATCTTTAAATCGGTAAAAGTATGCACCTTTTTTTGAGCCTGACTTATCAATTTCATCAAGTTTCTCGAGAAAGTTGAGACTCATCATTTTTTTTCTGAAATTACGTTTATCCAATGGTGAGTCGTAAATAGCTTCGTATAACGACTGAAGGCTGGTGAGTGTAAATTTTTCAGGCAAAAGGTTCATTCCAATGGGTTGTATCGCAGCTTTACGCCGAAGTATCTTAATAGCATCGTGAACCATTTGTGGATGGTCGAAGATAAGTTTTTTTGCTTCCGAGGTTTTTACCCAGTAGGCATTATGTAGCTCTAGAAGATTACTATCCTGAGCACTTGCATCAATAAGAGCATAATATGCACATGAAATAACTCTTTCACCTGGATCACGATTAATATCGCCATACATACCTACTTGTTCCATGAAAATATTCTGTAACCCGGTTAAGTTTGTTAAAACACGTGTCGCTGCGTCTTCGAGAGATTCATTTTTTCGAACAAAACCACCCATCAACGATAAACCACCCTGAGCAGGCTCCATTTCGCGGTTGTGCACAAGAAGTTTTATTTCATTTTCCATAAAGCCAAGAATAATGCAATCTACTGCAACTAAAAAGGAATCTTGAAGACTGTAATAGTTCGAATTTGGACTCATATTAAATTAAAATAATTAACTTTCGTAAGTATAAGTAATTGAATTTGAAATATATAAATATGCACAATGAATTTTCTATTTGCGGTGTACCGTTCCCCTCGGATACTTGTCCCGCTCGCGGGAAGGAGAGGGGCTGGGAGTGAGATAAAACATCGAAAATTTGGACAACATACATTTGTATAACCATCTGATATTCAATATGCTGAATTTAGCAATAATCAGTAATTCAAGTAATTAAATACATGTGAAAGTTGAATTAAAATATAAACTTTGCCGGTTGTTTTATTCCGGCAAAGTTTATGTTTTAGAATATAATTATTGAATAGATTACCAGAAATAAATGTAAAATGCAATGGTAAATGCAATAATTATTGCAGTATGCATCACATCCCATTTATTCCAACTTGCACGAGTTGCAGCTTTTTGAGCTTCAGAGGTCGATCCAAAAGTCAATCCCTGAACTTGTTCCGCAGAGGCTTGTTTTGTAAACAAACTTACAAATATCATTATAATTGCGCTGAACAGGAACATCCCACCACTAAAGAACAACCAATTTACATCGTAAAATAAATCTTTAAACCACGTTTCAGATGCTCCCTGTACCTGTGAATAGTAAACTTTTGCTCCCAAACGGGTTAATCCAACTACAAAGCCAGTGATTAGACCCCATAAGCCTGCTTTCGGCGTTATTTTTTTAGATAAAACTCCTAACAAAAACGCTGCTGCTATACCCGGAGCTAATACTGATTGTACGTCCTGAAGATATGCATACAATACATTTCCTACACTTTTCATCACCGGTATCCATAAAATACCCAATACTACTATTACTACAGTGGCTATTCTACCAACATGTAATAGTTGTTTTTCAGGAGCATTTGGTTTAAACCTTTTATAAAAGTCGATAGTGAAAAGCATTGCCGATGAATTGAACAGCGAAGCAAGAGAACTCATCAAGGCTGCTAAAATACCTGCTACTACCAAACCTTTTAATCCGGCGGGAAGTATTTTAGCCACAAGTGTTGGAAATGCAGCATCAGAAATTACACTACCATCGGTTGAAACAGGAAGAAAACTTCCGGTTTTTACATGTAAAGCATACGCTATCATACCGGGAATCAGGAATATAAATACGGGAGTAAGCTTTAGATAAGCACCAAAAATTGTTCCCCGACGGGCTTGCGTTTCATCTTTTCCTGAAAGTACACGTTGAACTATGTACTGGTCAGTACACCAATACCAAAAACCAATTATTGAAGAACCAATCAGGACTCCCAACCATGGGAAATTGGCATCGCTGTTGCTGCGGATAAGATTTGCCATCGTATCGCCATATTCGTTGACCGGTTTTGCGCGCACTATTTCCATCATCTGATCCCAGCCACCCAAGGCTCTCAAACCAAGTACAACTATAATTAGCGAACCTAATAAAAGAATGGGAGTTTGCAACACGGAAGTATAGAGAACGGACTTCATACCGCCGATTACAGTGTAAAGCGCAGTGATTAAAACCAATCCAATGGCAGCAATCCAAAAGAAGTCGATACCCCATAATTCTTTAATACCAAAAACTTGTTGAAATACTAACCCACCGGCATAAACTGTAACAGCCACTTTAGTCAAAACATAACTAATCAGTGAAATAACCGATAAAATTGTACGCGATTGTGGGTTATATCTTCGCTCAAGAAATTCGGGCATGGTTAATACCATACTTCTTGAATAAAAAGGAACAAAAACCCAGCCAAGTATTAAAATCATCCAACCCTGAATTTCCCAATGCGCCATAGCCATACCACTCGATGCTCCTGCTCCGGCAAGTCCTATAAGGTGTTCAGATCCAATATTCGAAGCGAATATTGAAGCACCGATTGCTAACCATGT
The DNA here is from genome assembly GCA_964508285.1 of uncultured Paludibacter sp. GTDB lineage: Bacteria > Bacteroidota > Bacteroidia > Bacteroidales > Paludibacteraceae > Paludibacter. Next base: position 534 of record CAZDSY010000149.1, on the reverse strand, counting down.
AGCATCGCGTCCGGCAAGAAAATAATCTCCTGAGCTTTCCTGTTTCTGAGTTAAAACCCACACCACAATACCAACTAAGGCAAGGGCAAAAATTCCAATTACAATCCAATCTAATGATTCCATAATTTAATTATTATTTGTTTCGTGTTTGCATGTTTACTATGAATTCGTAACTTGTTGCTCGTAATTCGTAACTCATAATTCATAATTCACAACTCGTATCTTGTTTTCTCGTTTACTTGTTTCCTTATTCCCTTGTCACCTATTTCTCTAAAGTAAACTTATAAATGCAGCGACTTTGATAGGTTTGTCCCGGTTCCAGAATTACCGAAGGCCACTGTGGCTTATTGGGGCTATCAGGATAATGCTGTGTTTCAAGACAAACGCCGGTACGTTGATTATAAATTTTACCTTTCTTGCCTCTTACAGTTCCATCAAGGAAGTTGCCGGTATAAACCTGAATACCAGGTTCGTTAGTATAAACTTCAACACTAATTCCACTTGCGGGAGAAGTTACCTTTGCGGCAAGTTTTG
>CAZDSY010000148.1:0-6245 GCA_964508285.1 uncultured Paludibacter sp. | reverse complement strand
CCATCATTGTTGGGTCATTGTTTTTAATCGTACCACGCATAGCCAACGAAATATCCAATATTGCTCAAATTATATCGAACTATACACAGGGAGTAAATCTGGATAGTTTTTTGCCTGTAGTTTGGCAAAACGAAATACGGGAATTTCTGGCAAATCTCGATTCCCAATCCATTATGGCTAATGAAGGATTAATGTCTGCTTTACGGAAAATTGCACCTCAACTTTGGAGTGTTTTGAACGGCTCACTGAGTTTTTTGTTGGGAATTACAGTGTTAATCATCATTTTTCTGTATTTAGTTTTTATATTACTCGATTATGAAAAAATAGCTGATGGCATTAAAAATATTATTCCACCAAAATACCGTGCCTTAGGCAGTGAAATTTTTGATGATATACAATCAGGAATGAACCGATATTTCCGAGGACAGGCGTTGATCGCACTTATTGTAGGGATAATGTTCTCTATCGGATTTAGCATTATTGGGTTGCCTATGGCAATAGTTTTCGGGCTTTTTGTTGGCTTGCTCAATTTGGTTCCTTACCTCCAGACAATTGCAGTGGTTCCTGCTCTTTTGCTGGTTTTGTTACAATCGGCACAAACAGGGCAAAGTTTTCTCTCTGCTTTTCTCGGACTTTTTATCGTTTTTATTATTGTGCAAGGCACCCAGGATTTGATACTTGTCCCTCGCATTATGGGAAAAGTTACAGGTTTGCATCCGGCAGTAATTTTACTTTCACTTTCTATCTGGGGTTCACTTATGGGAATGATTGGTTTGATTGTAGCACTACCTCTTACAACTTTAATCATATCGTACTACAAGAGATTTGTGCTACGCGAAACCGAAGAAAATTCTGAATTAACTGAAATAATAAAAACAGAAAATCCTGATTCGCATGTTGATTTGTAGAAAAATTTTTCCTGGCAGTTATTTTTTAAAATTGCTATTATTGATTCTGAAAAAAAATAATGAACAATGCATAAAAAAATATGCAACAGAAAAAAGGTGAATTACCCAGCACGAATAATTCTTACAATATTTCACCCTCAATTTTTATATCCCGAATCATTAATTGAATGTTTGTATTCCCGTTAAAATTATTTTCTTCAATTGTATAACAAATGTCCAGCGGGTTAAGTGCTTTTAAATGAGCATTATATGCGTACATACCAAAAGCAATGCCATTGATAACATTTTCGCAACTTGCATCGGTCAGTTCGAGTTTAAGGTGTTCCTGTTCTTTGCCCACCAGCCGGCTGGTACCGTAATCAAAAACTTTTTTTGAAGCAAATACTGGTTTCATATTTCCGGGACCGAAAGGTCCGAATTGTTTTAGAACGCGATAAAATTTTGGAGTAATATCCGAAAACTGGAGCGTTGCATCTATGTCAATTTGCGGATACGTTTGTTCCTCAAGGATATTTTCAGCTACATATTGTTCAAACCTTTCAGAAAATAACTGAACATTTTCTTCTTTCATCGATAATCCTGCAGCATACATGTGTCCGCCAAAATTCTCAAGTAAATCCCGACAAGAGTCAATTGCTTTATAAATATCGAAACCGGAAACCGAACGTGCTGAACCGGAAGCAAGCCCGTTGGAGTTAGTAAGCACGATGGAAGGTTTGTAAAATTCTTCGGACAAACGCGATGCTACAATTCCAATAACGCCTTTATGCCAATCGGGTTTGTGGACTACAATAGATTTGCGAGTTTTAAAACTTTCATCGGCACCAATGAGCATGATAGCTTCGTCTGTAATGTTTTTATCAAGGTCCTTACGGTCATTATTATACTCGTTAATTGTATCGCTTTTTTCGCGGGCAAAAGCTGGATTATTGGTGATGAGTAATTCTACTGCTTCTGTAGCAAGTTTCATACGTCCTGATGCATTAATGCGTGGACTAATTTTGAATACAATATCGCTGATAGTAACTTCACGGTCCGTAAGCCCGCACACTTCAATAATACTTTTTACACCTGTACTTGGGTTTGTGTTAAGTTGTTTTAAACCGTAATATGCCAAAATACGATTTTCGCCGGTTATAGGAACTATATCTGAAGCAATGCTTAAGGCAAGTAAGTCCAGAAATGGAGTTAATTCCTCGAAATCGATATTATTACGCAATGAAAAAGCCTGTAAAAGTTTAAAGCCTACACCGCAACCTGACAGATGTTTGTATGGATAAGTGCAGTCGGAGCGTTTTGGATCGAGCACTGCCACTGCTGGCGGTAGTTCATCGTCGGGAGTATGATGATCACAAATGATAAAGTCAACACCTAATGTTTTGGCATGTCGAACTTTCTCAACTGCTTTTATACCACAATCGAGTGCAATAACTAATTTAAAATTATTTTCAGCAGCGTAATCAATGCCTTGGTATGAAACACCATAACCTTCGTTATAACGGTCGGGAATATAGAATCCTACATTGGAGTAATACCGTTTCAGAAATTTATATACCAACGAAACTGATGTAGTTCCATCTACATCGTAGTCGCCATAAATGAGTATTTTTTCGTTATGGCGCATGGCACGTGTAAGCCTGTCGACGGCTTTATCCATGTCCGTCATAAGAAACGGGTCATGCAAATTGGCAAGATCAGGGCGAAAAAAATTACGTGCATCTTCAAACGTATTTATCCCTCTTTGTACTAACAATTGGGCTAAAATCGGATTAATGCTAAGTTCTTCGGCTAATTTGTTTCTTGTCTCAATTTGTTGTTCATCAAGGGATTTGTAAATCCATCTGTTTATCATTGTAGTTTTCTTTTTTTTCAATCAAACTCAGAATCGAAATTCAACCTTACTTTATCAACAAAAAATCAATTCTGAAAAATATAAATCATCAACAAATCTACATCAACTCAAAAAGACTAGTAAATAATTAGATTACAACAGATTCAACTCACAGTATTAAAACTATATATTACTTAATATGCCTTTTTCCCAAACTGTAAAATTACGATTTTTTTTTCAATCAGACAAATTAAACAAGACGTAGAAAAATTGCTTATCTTTGCTGCTTATTGTTTAAGTTAACGCTAAATAAAGTTTTTTTGTTTCTTAGGAAGGTGTTTTTTTTAATAAAAAAATTTTCGATAAGTGTACATTTTCAATCTTGCAAACGAAATGTTTTGAATGTTTTGAAACATGGAAAGGAGAATTAACTTCGGGGAATGGTAAAGATTTAGTAAAAGCACTTCTTCTTGTTACTCGTGACAGAATAACATTATTGCTGAAAAATCAGTAAAAATTACGAAATTTGCGTAATGAAAGATTGTTGTTGAACAAAAATCTACATAATGAACAAAAATGCATTTTTAAGAAAATTTATTGCAACTGATGTGCTTGCCTCACTTTTAGTGTGGTTTGCTTTTGTTGTATATCGAAAAACAGTGAATGATATATCCGTTATCGAAAATTTCGGTATCATCATGCGTAATTACGATTATTTTACCAGCCTCATTATTTTTCCTGTATTATGTGTTTTTATACATTATCTTACAGGAGTTTATATTAATATTCACAGAAAGAATACACTTAGCCTTTTGCTACCAACAATTATTTCTTCATTGGTAGTTTCACTGCCGGTTTTTTTTATCTTAAAACTGAAGGATGTAACTGTTTCTTACGAGTATTTCTACTACTCCCTGTTGGTGCTTTTCGGATTAATGGCAGGTATTACTTTTTTGTTTCGGAGCTTTATTATGGCTCAAGTCAAAAGAAATTACCAAAGCCGTAAATGGACTATCAACACAATAATCATTGGGAATGGTTTAAACGCCAGTAAAATGGCTGATGAATTAAAAAAAGTATCAGATAGAAATACAATTCTTGGCTTTGTAACTGTTGATGCGAAAAACAGTTTGCCGGCAGACCAAATTATCGGAAATTTTGCTCAGCTCGACCACATTTTTTCACAGCATAAGATTGACGAGGCTATCATTGCACTCGACAATGCCGACGAGCAAAAACTGTTTAAATATATCAACGCACTTTACCGCTACAATATTGACATACGTTTTACTCCCCGACTGTACGAAATACTTACCGGAAGCGCACGTATTGGCAATTTATCGGCAAGTCCGCTCGTGAGTATTACCGATGTTCCTATGTCCGATTGGGAAATGAGTGTTAAGCGTTTTTTTGATTTTACTGTTTCACTGATAATGATAGTTTTACTTCTTCCTGTTTTACTATTTTTCAGCATATGGATTAAAACAGATTCAAAAGGCTCTGTTTTTTATTTACAAGAAAGAATTGGCATACATGGCAGACCTTTTAATATTATCAAGTTCAGAACAATGTATCAAGATGCTGAAACCGGTCAACCTCGCCTTAGCAGTCCTGACGACGACCGTATAACGCGCGTTGGACGAATTTTGAGGAAATACAGACTTGATGAATTGCCACAATTTTTCAATATACTTAAAGGAGAAATGAGCCTTGTGGGTCCCCGTCCTGAAAGAAAGTTTTATATCAATCAAATAATTGAAGATGCACCTTATTATTGTTTGCTTTATAAAATAAGACCCGGTCTTACCTCATGGGGACCTATCAAAATAGGTTATTCCGATACTATTGAAAAAATGATAGAACGCCTGAATTATGACATTGTTTATATCGAAAATATGTCTTTAGTTAACGACTTGAAAATTCTAATTTTTACCATTGAAATTATTTTCAAAGGTAAAGGAGTTTAGCTTTTCACTTTTTAATATGAATAAAAACGATTTGTACATAAAAATTTTAGACTGGCGCGAACAACATATTAAGCAACAGCAATTTATACTTATACTAAGCCTTTTGGTAGGAATTTTGTCTGCTATCGCGGCACATTTACTCAAAGGTGCGATACATTTAATACAAAATTTACTTGTCAATCATTTTAGTCGAACTGATGTAAACTATTGGTATCTGTTTTTTCCGGCAGTAGGCATGTTACTTGCTTCTCTTTTTGTTCGGTTTATTGTTAAGGATGATATCAGTCATGGTATAACGCGCATATTATATGCCATTTCGCAACGAAAAAGCATTTTGAAATTGCATAACGTATGGACTTCATTGGTGGGAAGTTCGCTCACCATCGGATTTGGAGGCTCAGTCGGTGCCGAAGCTCCGATAGTACTTACAGGTTCTGCCATAGGTTCTAATCTTGGCAATTTCTTCAAACTCGACCAAAAAACACTTATGCTGTTGGTGGGTTGTGGTGCTGCCGGAGCTATTGGTGGTATTTTTAAAGCACCCATTGCAGGCTTGGTTTTCACCCTCGAGGTGCTTATGCTGGATATGACGCTTACTTCCATTGCACCGCTATTGATATCGTCTGTTACTGCAACAGCCATGTCGTATATTTTTTCGGGCAGTTCGTTTATGTTCCATTTTTCAGTTGCAGAGGAGTTTGATGTGGTGCGTATTCCACTTTTGATATTACTTGGAATATTTTGCGGGCTGGTTTCACTTTACTTTACACGCGGAATGATGAAGATTGAAAGTTTTTTTGCGAAATATAAAAATCCTTATACTAAACTTGCTATCGGTGCTGTAATGCTGAGTACACTCATTTTTCTTTTTCCTCCACTTTATGGCGAAGGCTATGACACCATAAATCTATTACTTAAAGGAGATGCAGTAGCCACACTTGACCGTAGTTTTTTTCAGAGTTATGCACAAAATCCCTGGGTAGTAGTAGTCTTTTTATCACTAATAATATTTTTCAAAATTTTTGCATCGGCTGCTACCAATGGAGCAGGAGGAGTAGGAGGAATTTTTGCGCCTTCTTTGTTTGTCGGTGCAATTACCGGGTTTGTGTTTTCACAGATACTGATAAATTTGGGGATAAATGTTCCACAGGAGAATTTTGCACTTGCTGGGATGTCGGGACTAATGTCAGGTGTAATGCATGCGCCACTTACGGGTATTTTTCTGATTGCCGAACTTACAGGCGGATATTCGATGTTTATGACATTGATGATAGTTTCAACTGTATCATACCTCACAATTAAACTTTTCGAGAAACATAGTTTGTACGCTATGCGTTTGGCCAAAAAAGGAGAATTGCTCACGCATCACAAAGATAAAGCAGTGCTTACATTGTTGAAAATGGAAAATGTGATTGAAACCGATCTTTCAATACTTCATCCAAATATGACTTTAGGCGAATTAGTCAAAGTTATTTCAAAATCGAAACGAAATCTTTTTCCAGTCGTACATCCTGAAACAGGTGTATTTATGGGCGTTCT
>CAZDSY010000147.1:0-6341 GCA_964508285.1 uncultured Paludibacter sp. | reverse complement strand
CTTAACATATTTTTACTTTTAAATAATCGTAAATGGGCTTTTTAAGACTCGACTAAATAAAGAATAAGAACTATCTTTTTAATTTCATAAGACATTAATTTTTAGTATTAATACAGCAACATTTAAATACTATCTGTCCGAATTAATTATACTTTGGGTGGAAACTTCACGGATGTAGTGCCAGCAAAATATGAAATTGATAATGTAAAAAATTTATTTTAGAAATATTGGAAGTGTTTATATAAGAAGGTAAATCTCTAATAACTTAATGTACAAAAATTATTGATATGTGTACGTTATTCTATTTCAAGAGAAAATTTTTTACTGTTTCTTTGTTTTCAATAAAATTTAGTTCCAATGAAAAAATACTTCCTCTATTTTATTTTACTGTTTTCATTCATCAATTTTTCTACAGTACATGCACAACGCGTAATGGAAAAACTCAATCGTGGTCTTGTGGCTGTAAGAACATCATATTCCAAGGTTTTTCTATCATGGCGTATGTTGGGTTCCGATCCGGACGATGTTGCATTTAATTTATATCGCGATGGCGTAAAAATTAATGCGACACCAATTACCAACGTTACGAATTACTCGGATAACGCTGTTTCTGCAACAGAGTATAAAGTGAAAACTGTAATGAATGGTATTGAAACCGGCGAAGAGCATACTGCTTCAGTTTTAGCAACAAACTATTTTGACATTCCGATGAAAATTCCTGCCCCCATGACTATGCCCGACAATACTGTATGTTATTATTCACCAAACGATTGCAGCGTGGGCGATGTGGATGGCGATGGCGAATACGAAATTGTAGTTAAATGGGAACCTTCAAATGCAAAAGATAATTCGCAATCGGGTTATACCGGAAATGTATACATCGATGTTTACAAATTAAATGGCACACAACTTTGCCGTATCGATTTAGGAAGAAATATACGTGCCGGAGCACATTATACACAATTTCAGGTAGCCGATTACGATGGTGATGGCAAAGCTGAAATTGCCGTTAAAACAGCACCCGGAACAAAAGACGGACTGGGAAATTTTATTTCGAAAGGACCTGCAGCCACAGCTAATCATGCTGCTGATTATCGAAATTCAAGTGGATATATCTTAACAGGACCTGAATATTTCACCGTTTTCAGTGGATTAACAGGCGAAGAACTTGCCACTGCCAATTATAATCCGCCTCGTGGAACCGTATCAAGTTGGGGCGACAGTTATGGTAATCGTGTCGATCGCTTTCTTGCCGGTACGGCGTGGCTCGATGGCGTGTTACCCTCTATTATAATGTGTCGAGGGTATTATACCCGTGCTACGATTGCCGCATGGAATTTCAGAAATGGAAATTTAAGTCAGGTTTGGTTTTACGATTCGGGAACAACTTCCGGTGTGGGTTTGTACGGTCAGGGAAATCACAATATGAGCATTGGCGATATTGACAATGATGGACGCGATGAAATAGTCTGGAGTTCGGGAGCTGTCGATCATGATGGGAAGTTCATGTATCGTACCGGACTTGGACACGGCGATGCCATGCATCTTTCCGATTTGGACCCTGACAGGAAAGGGCTCGAAGTTTTTTCAGTACACGAATCGACAAGCGCTGCTTATGGCGAAGAAATGCACGATGCACGCACAGGAGATGTGATATGGGGTACTTTCACCGGTTCGGATAATGGTCGCGGTTTGGCAGCCAATGTCATTCCCGGCAATCGTGGTTTCGAAATGTGGAGTGCATCCGTAGGTTTGGTAAAAAGTAAAACCGGTGAAACCTTATCAACCACTCGTCCGTCAATGAATTTCAGGATTTACTGGGATGGCGATAGAGAAGATGAGCTTCTCGATGGAACTTCCATCACAAAATTCGGAGCGGGAACTTTATTTTCTGCTACTGATTGTGCTTCGATTAACGGAACGAAAGCTACACCGAATCTATCTGTCGATTTGTTTGGCGATTGGCGCGAAGAAGTTATTTTTCGTACTACTGATAATGAGAAATTAAGAGTTTTTACCACTACTATTCCAACCGATTACCGCTTTAACACATTAATGCACGACCCTGTGTATCGGGCAAGTATTGCATGGCAAAACACTGCCTATAATCAACCTCCACATCTTGGTTATTACATGGGCGACGACATGGATTTACCGCCTGTTTCGGCTGTTTATGCAGGTGAAAAACGATGGAAATCAGGTTCAATATGGGACAATAACACAACAACATCGTGGACGGATAGTGTTAACCAAATATCGGTATTTAAAAATGGCGATGGGGTTGTTTTTGATCTTACTGCCGGCGCTAACGCTATTATTGCTGTCGTTGGCGATTTAGTTCCAAAAAGCATGAAAGTAAACAGTCCGTATAATGTAGAGATTACGGGAACGGGGACTTTAAATGGTACTATGTCATTGAAAAAAATTGGGTCAGGCGTTTTGAAACTATCGAACAGTAATAATTTTACCGGTGGTACTACCATTTGGGATGGAGAATTTCACAATAATGGTGTACTGAAAAACAGCGAGGTAATCATCATGCCATTTGTAAAACTTGCAGGCAAAGGTGTTTTTGGGAATAATGTTACGTTATCAAACCGAACAACTGTTAGTCCCGGAAGCAATACAAACGAAACATCAAAACTCACATTCAGCAAAAATTTAAATGAATCAGGTATTGTAACTTTTAATTTCGATATTGTTTTGGCTAATAATGTTGTTGCTTCAAACGATACTTTGTTAATTGAGGGAGATTGGAATACGAGTAACAAAAGCGTTATAAGTCTAAATGTTTTAAACGGATCGCTCCCTGCCGGTAATTATATTTTATTCAAAGTTAAAGGCAGCATAAAAGGTGATATAAGTAAAATTAAAGTAAACGGTGTACCTTCCTATTTGAGTTATTCTTTGGTCAATAACAATGGTGATGTTTCTTTAAAAGTCAGTCCGCCTGCTTACTTGATTTGGAAAGGATATATCGACGATAAATGGGATAATGGCAGAACCAAGAACTGGATTTTGAATGACGAGGTTAAAACTTTCAATCAAAATGATTCCGTTTTGTTTAACGACGAGACAAATGTAAAATCAATTATTATAAACGAAACAATTAGCCCTGGTTCAATTTTCATCGAAACTGCTTCAAATTACAGTTTCAGCGGAACGGGTTCAATCGAAGGTGCAGGAAATTTCACTAAAAGAGGTTCCGGAAAAGTAACACTGGGTACAACCAATAAATTTACCGGCAAATTAATCATTAACGATGGTACCGTAGAAACAAATACTATCACAAACGGTGGTGTAGCTTCGCCCATTGGTGCAGCTTCGAAAGCAGCAACGAATATCGTACTAAACGGTGGACGATTAAGCTATACAGGTGCAACAGCCAATATCGACAGAAGTTTTACTTTGGGAACAAACGGTGGCATTTTATCGATAGGTAATTATGCCGCTGTACTAACCACAACCGGGCAATTTACGGGTCCGGGACGTTTAATTAAAGAAGGTTTAGGGCGTTTATCGGTTGCCGTTGCTAATAATTACACTGGGGGCACTACCATAAAAGCAGGTTCAATTGGTTTTACCACCGATGTTGCGAATACATCTGGACTTGGTTCATCGGACACCATAACGTTGATGGGTGGTTCGTTAATAATGTTCGACAGCCAAACTACAGACAATACATCCAATTGGAATTTGAAAATACCTACAGGATATGTTGGAACTTTAACTGTTGATGGACGGTCGGTTATAAACGGCACAATTACCGGAAGCGGCACATTAAACTATTACACCGGTTTCACAGGCAATGTATTGAATTCGGATGTTTCAAATTATTCAGGAATAATTAATATTACTACCGATGCCGATGGCGGTAATTTTGTAATCGGGTCAACAAAAGGTTATGAACGTACGAAGATAAATCTGAGTAATTATGTTACCATGATTTACCGAAACACATCTAATATTGTTATACCGGTGGGAGACCTTACCGGAAATACAAATTCGATTCTTGGAGCAGGAGGTTCGGGCAATGCAACCATAACTTGGGAAATCGGGGCACGTAACGCGAACTCAACGTTTAACGGAAAAATAACCAATACACAGTATAGCGGTACCGGAGCTGTAACAGCCATCCGAAAAGTAGGTACAGGATCGTGGACATTGACAAACAACAATACTTACACAGGAGGAACCGAAATTAATTATGGAGAACTTATAGTGAATAATACAACCGGCAGTGGTACAGGTTCTGGTTATGTGAGTGTCAATTACGAGTCAACACTTAGTGGTGCAGGCAGTGTTGATGGAAAAGTTACCGTTTACGAAGGTGGTGCACTAAATCCCGGAAAAACCATTGGAACTTTTACCGTGAATAACGATGTTGAAATTAAAGAAGGTGCTTTTTTAATTATTGATTTAGATAAAACCAAATCGAGCAATGATATTTTAAACCTTTCAGGGAAGTTAACAATGAATGGGAAGCTACAGATTAATCCAACGCCCGAAACTGTTTTTACCGACGGCGATAGTTTTAAAATTATTAATGGAAATATTACTTCACTACCTGCCGAAATAATTCCTGCAAAACCTGGTGATGATCTTGAGTGGGATGTATCGGATTTTATGGGGAGTGGAGTTTTAAAGGTAAAAAAAGCTACCGGTTTGCGTAATCTCTCTCTGAGTTCAGAAATATTTCCAAATCCGGCAAAAAATACTTTGAGAATAAAAATACCGACTATTGAACCATATACTGAAATTACGATGTTCAATACTACAGGACATGTAATGTTGAAAGACGTTGTCAATAACGAGTCTGAAATTCAACTGAATATAAGTTCATTAAGTAACGGGATTTATTTCCTGAAAATTCGCTCGGGTGCTGATTTTTATACCGGTAAGTTTATCAAAAATTAAAAATAAGCGGTATACAGTGAAACGTTGATGGTGAGATATTCATTGTCAACGTTTTTTTAATTTCTTGAATTCAACTTGTAAATGCAACTTTTTGGCCACTGACAATTAGGAGAATGCAATAATTATTTTTTCAGAGAGGAAAGAGAGACAATGCCCCCCTTTCGCTCTGCTGAATGGATAAAGATTACTATCTTTGCTTTTTTTGTCCGTCCAAAGAAATCAAAGTTGCAGATGAGTAAACATATAACCGAAAAGCAAAGGTATGCAATATCTATGATGTTGCAAATACCCATGACAAAAAAAGCGATAGCAGAGGCTATTGGAGTAGATAAAAGTACTGTGTACAGGGAGCTAAAGCGTAATTGCGATGGCCGTAGCGGTAATTATAGTATGGATCTTGCCCAGCGTAAAGCAGATAAGCGAAAGGCGGAAAAATGCCATAAAGAAGTACTCACCGAACAAATGAAAAAACGAATAAAAAAGCTGTTAGAGAAGGGATTTCGCCCAGAACAAATTACTGGAAGAAGTCGTTTAAACGGTATTTCAATGGTGTCTCACGAAACGATTTATCGCTGGATATGGGAGGATAAGCGCAGTGGTGGTAAACTTCACAAGTATCTTCGTAGGCAAGGACGCAAGTATGCCAAGCGTGGTTCAAAAAACGCAGGACGAGGATTTATTCCTAACAGAGTGGATATTGATGAGCGTCCATCAATCGTCGAACAAAAACAGAGATTTGGTGATTTAGAGATAGATACAATTATTGGTAAGAACCACAAAGGTGCCATCCTTACCATAAACGATAGCGTAACAAGCAGAGTCTGGATACGTAAGTTAACGGGGAAAGAAACCATCCCTGTAGCTAAAATTACTGCATGGGCGCTGCGCAAAGTAAAAAACTTAATACACACAATTACGGCTGACAATGGAAAAGAATTTGCTAAACACGAGGAAATTGCACGCAAATTGGAAATAAATTTCTATTTTTGGAAACCATACCACTCATGGGAACGTGGTGCAAATGAAAATACAAATGGACTGATTAGGCAGTATATCCCAAAAGGTACGGATTTTAGTGGAGTAACCAACAAACAGATTAAATGGATTGAAAATAATCTTAATAATCGACCTCGAAAAAGACTTGGGTACCTCACACCAAACGAAAAATTTAAACAAATTATCAATATGAATTCTGTTGCATTTGCAAGTTGAATTCAGCAAATATAAATATCTTTGTGAATGAACAATAAATATAATTTTAACATATGTTTAGGTTTCTGTATGAGAAACTACTCCGATAGAAGGCATTTTGATAACATGTTGATAATAAACAATAAAGCGTTATCAAAACAGTGCAATAAGGCGAAAATATGAGCAACTGAGTTTCTCATACAGGAAAATAAGTTTCTCATAGGGAGACGTTA
>CAZDSY010000146.1:0-6407 GCA_964508285.1 uncultured Paludibacter sp. | reverse complement strand
ATTTATAAATTAAAGAATTTTTAAAAATGAGCTCCCCATTTTGCGGTTTCAAAATTAGGAAAGAAAAACCATACTTATAGAATAATTAATAGTATTGTTGTGGTAGTTTTGTTAACAATGTTTTTCAACAATTTGTTGAAAACTTTTTTCTAAAAAAATCAATAGGATAAATTTCGTTGATTTTCTGAAAATTATTACTTTTGAATAGTGAAAGAGAAACGCGAGGCAAAAAATAAGAAGAGAACATAAATAGTTTATAAAAAATCAATTCACTCATCACCAATCACTAATCACTAATCACTAATTCACTAATTAACAATCACCAATTTACCAATCACCAATCACCAATTCACTATAAAAAAATTAGCATGATAACATATCCGAATGCGAAAATAAATATCGGGTTAAATATTACGGAGAAACGCTCTGACGGCTACCACAATATTGAAACAATATTCTACCCAATACCTATACAGGATATTTTAAGTGTTGAAAAATCTGAATTTTGTTCAGATTACAGTTTATCAGTTTCAGGAATTGAAACTGGTCAGGATTCTGAAAAAAATTTAGTAATTAAGGCATACAGGTTACTGCAAAAAGATTTTATTTTACCACCGGTTGACATAACGCTTATCAAAAATATTCCTGTAGGTGCAGGTCTGGGTGGTGGATCGGCCGATGCAGCATTTATGCTTACAATGCTGAATGAGTTAGCCGGATTGAAGTTAAGCAAAAAGAAGTTAGAAAGTTACGCATCAAAACTTGGTGCAGATTGTCCTGTTTTTGTACGAAATAAGCCCGTTTATGCAGAAGGAATAGGAAATGAATTTTCTCCTATAGCACTATCATTAAAAAATTATTATTTAGTACTTATTAAACCAGACATATTTGTTTCTACCCCTGAAGCTTACAGTTTGGTAATTCCTCGTAAACCAACCGAAAATTTGCAGAAACTCGTAAAACTTCCTGTTTCGGAATGGAAAAATGTAGTTGTAAACGATTTTGAAATTTCCGTTTTCAAACGTTACCCACGTATCGAACAAATTAAAAATCAGTTATATGCTGATGGTGCTCTTTATGCATCTATGTCAGGTTCAGGATCTTCTGTGTATGGAATCTTTACCTATGAACCTCAGTTGAACTACAGTTATGATGATTGTTTTGTTACTGGAGGAAAGTTATCGTAACTATTATTGGAGATTAATATAAATTCATAAAAAAACTTACATATTTCTTATAAAAAATATACTTATATCTTTATATATCAAACATTTAAATTATATATCAATAAACTAAAAAATTAGTTGAATTATGGCCGATTTTTGATGCTTTTTATTTGCCTAATCGGGAAAAAAGCAGTAATTTAGTACGATTTTTTTGCGCTAACATAACATAACACAGATGATTGAACAAGAGAGGATTATCAAAGTAAATATCGACGAAGAGATGAAATCTTCGTACATCGATTATTCGATGTCAGTAATAGTTTCGCGTGCATTGCCCGATGTACGCGATGGTTTTAAGCCGGTACACCGTCGTGTACTTTTCGGGATGAATGAACTAGGCAACAACTCCGACAAACCTTATAAAAAATCGGCAAGAATTGTGGGTGAAGTGATGGGTAAATATCACCCGCATGGCGACTCTTCAATTTACGGAACACTCGTGCGCATGGCTCAGCCTTGGGCAATGCGTTACCCGCTGGTTGATGGACAGGGAAACTTCGGTTCGGTTGATGGCGACAGCCCTGCTGCAATGCGTTATACCGAAGCAAGATTACAGAAATTAGCTGAAGAAATGCTTATCGACATCAATAAAGATACCGTTGATTTTCAGTTGAATTTCGATGACACATTAAAGGAACCGGTTGTTTTACCATCACGCATTCCCAATCTTTTAGTTAATGGTTCTTCAGGTATAGCTGTAGGTATGGCTACAAATATGGCTCCACATAATTTGTCCGAGGCTGTTGATGCCATCATTGCCTATATTGATAATAACAATATTGAAATTTCAGAACTGCTTAAATATATTAAAGCACCCGATTTCCCTACAGGAGGCATCATTTACGGTTATGCAGGCGTTCGCGAAGCGTTCGAAACCGGTAGAGGACGTGTAATTATACGCTCAAAAGTTGAAATTGAAACCGATGCTCAAGGTCGTGAAAAAATTGTAGTGAACGAAATACCTTATATGGTGAATAAAGTGGAACTAATAAAATCCATAGTTGCACTTATCGAAGAAAAACGTATTGAAGGAATAGCTCATATCAACGATGAATCGGACCGTGAAGGAATGCGCATTGTGATTGACATTAAACGCGATGCAAACTCCAGCGTGGTTTTGAACAAACTGTTTAAAATGACGGCTTTACAATCATCTTTCAGCGTTAACAACATTGCTTTGGTACATGGACGTCCGCGTTTACTGAACCTGAAAGATTTGATACATTATTTTGTAGAACACCGCCACGAAGTAGTAACCCGACGTACACAATTTGAGTTGGGAGAAGCAGAAAAACGCGCGCATTTGCTCGAAGGTTTTATGATTATTCTTGATAATCTGGATGAAGCCATACAAATTATACGCGATTCAAAAACACCTGAAGAAGCACGTACCCGACTTTCAGAACGATTTGAACTGAGCGAAATTCAATCGAGAGCTATTGTAGAAATGCGATTGCGTCAGCTCACGGGAATGGAACAGGACAAACTCAGAGCTGAATATCAGGAAGTACTCGAACTTATCGCCCGACTGAAAGAAATTCTCGAGAAAGTTGAACTTCGAATGCAGATAATTAAGGATGAATTAATTGAAGTTAAAACAAAATTTGGGGATGTACGTCGCACTGAAATTGTATATGCTTCTGAAGAATTTAATCCTGAAGACTTTTACTCCGACGATGATATGATAATTACCATATCACATTTAGGTTATATTAAACGTACTGCGTTGTCGGAATTTAGGGCACAGGGACGCGGAGGTGTTGGTTCTAAAGGTAGTGACTCGCGCGATGAAGATTTCATCGAATATATTTACCCTGCTTCGATGCACAATACAATGTTATTTTTCACTCAAAAAGGTCGTTGTTATTGGCTAAAGGTATATGAAATTCCCGAAGGAAGTAAAACTTCAAAAGGCAGAGCTATTCAGAATTTACTAAATATAGAAAATGACGATAAAGTGAATGCCTTTATAAGAGTTAAAGGATTGACTGATAACGAATATATTAATTCACATTATCTAATTTTCTGCACCAAAAAGGGTATTGTTAAGAAAACTTCGCTCGAAGCCTATTCTCGTCCACGCCAGAATGGTGTAAACGCCATTACAATTAGACAGGACGATCAACTTATACAGGTAAGGCTAACAGATGGAAACTCTGAAATTGTGATTGCAAACCGAAACGGTCGTGCTATACGTTTCCATGAATCCAAAGTCAGGGACATGGGACGCACGGCAACCGGCGTTATAGGTATGGAGCTCGACGAAGATGGAGAGGACGAAGTAGTTGGCATGATTTGTGTAAACAAGGACTCAAACGAGACAGTTATGGTGGTTTCGCAGCAAGGTTATGGAAAACGAACACTACTCGATGATGAAGATGGCGAACCTGTTTACAGAATTACAAACCGTGGCGGAAAAGGTGTTAAAACAATGAATATTACCGAAAAAACAGGAAAACTTGTAGCCATCAAAAGTGTTAATGACGAAAATGACCTGATGATTATCAACAAATCAGGTATTGTTATCAGGCTCAAAGTTGCCGACATACGAGTAATGGGAAGAGCAACACAGGGTGTGAGACTTATTAATCTCGAAAAACGAAACGACGAAATTGCTTCTGTTTGCAAAGTTCTTTCAGAAACTGAAGAAGAAGTGGAAGTTTCAGAAATTACAACTGATGAAAACAACCTTAACAATCAGATAAATGAAATTGATAACAACGATAACAATAGCGCTCAGGAATAAATAACTATAAAATAAGTAAAAGAGAATTTAATAAATCCAACAAAATCAATTGAAAATGAAAAAAATTGTATTCATCCTAATTCTGGTAATGAGCGTAACAAGTTCATTCTCACAGAAAAAAAATGTTTCACAGGCTAAAAATAAGGCTCTGATGGAAAACCCTGATTTTGCAGCGGCTCGTCAGCTAATTACTCCTGCACTGCAAGATCCTACTACTAAAGATTTGGCTTCAACATGGCACACTGCCGGTTTGATTGGTTATCAGGAAAATGAAGCTGAGCTGAAGAAACAAATGCTCGGTCAGAAATTTGATGCTGATGTAAAAGGAAATGCCATTATGGAATCGTATGGATATTTTCTGAAAGCTTATGAATTGGATGGTTTGCCCGATGCAAAAGGTAAAATCAAACCAAAATTTCAGAAAGATATCAAATCTAAAATAAAAGAGTATTACACCACACAAGCTAATTTGGTAGCTTATGGAGCTTCATTGTTCGAACGAAAAAAATATGATGAAACTATAAAGGTGTTCGAAACGTATCTGGGAATTCCTGCGTTGCCTATGATGAACAACGAAATCAAACCTGATTCAACCTATTACATGATAAAATATTTCACAAGTATTGCCGCTATCAACGGTGGTATGCATGATAAGGCAATTGTTTATCTGGAAGATTTGAAAGACGATGGGTACGAAGAATTGGTTGTACATCAACTACTTTATGATGAATACCTGAAACGTAAAGACACTGTAAATTTTGTTCGTGTACTTAAAGAAGGATACAAAAAATTCCCAAAAGAAGCTTACTTTCTTGAAAATCTGATCAATTATTATATTTATACAAATCAGTCAAAAGAAGCTATAGTTTACCTTAACAGCGCAATTGAACGCGAGCCAAATCGCGCTGAATATCAATACATAAAAGGTAATCTTGACGAAAGTATGGGTAATCTTGATGCAGCTATGGCATCGTTTGAAAAAGCCATTGAAATTGACCCCAAACTGGCCGATGCATGGGCTGGAAAAGGTCGATTGATATACAATAAAGCAGTACAAATGTCGGATGCCGCCAACGAAATTAAAGATAACAAAAAGTACAATGTGGCTAAAAAAGAAGCTGATGCAGTATTTGAACAATCAGTTCCATTTTTCCAAAAAGCTGCTGAACTCAAACCCGATGTAAGAGAATATAAACAAACGCTTAAAACACTTTATTACCGTTTGAAAAAAGACAAAGAGTTCGAAGCAATTGAAAAGGAACTAAACGCAATGTAATTTATTAATTGATTGTACAAGAATAAAAAACCGGTTCGGACAAATCCAAACCGGTTTTTTCTTAATTGTATCAAGCATTTTATTTCACTATCTTTAAAAATTCGGCAGGAACTGGTGTTTCAAAACTTACTTTTTTGCCGGTATCCGGATGAATAAATTCAATTAAACGGGCATGCAGTGCCATTCTTCCTAAAGGATTCAAAACAGAACCGTATTTTTTATCACCAGTAATAGGATGTCCGATTCCTTGTAAATGAACACGTATCTGATTTTTTCTTCCGGTTTCGAGTTGTAATTCGAGTAAAGAAAATTTATCGTTTTGCTTCATAACTTTATAGTGAGTTATTGCCTGTTGTCCGCCATTGTCCACTGCACTCGAATGTATTTTTAGCGATTTTTCGTTTTCGGTAAGCCAGCTTACAATGGTGTCACTCTCCTTCTCCACTTTTCCTTCAACTACAGCCATATATATCCGACGGGAAACAATCCGATGCCAGTTTTCTTGTAAAGCTAGTTGAATTTCGCGATTTTTAGCAAAAATAATTACTCCCGAAGTTTCTCTATCGATCCGATGAACAACGTAAATACGATTTTGAGGAGATGCCTTTTTTACATGATTTTTCAGGATTGAAAAAGCGGTTGTTTCGTCACCTTTTCCTGTGCTTACAGTAAGAAGTCCTTCTTTTTTTAGAACAACAATAATACTGTCATCTTCGTGAATAATACGCAGTTTAGGATGTGTAAGTTCTGTATTTCCTTTTGAGGATGAAATTTTAACCACATCGCCTTTTTTTAACAGTGTATTGAATTGCGAAGTAATTTTATTATTTACAGATACCTGACGATGCGAAAGTAACGATTTTACCGAATTGCGACTCATTCCACCCATTTTAGCTAACAGAAAAGTCATTAATTCAGCTTGTTCAGTAACCTTCAGTTGTGTTTCTTTGGGTGGAACAATGGGTTTGGAAGTTTTTTTTAATTGCATATTTTTTTTGAACAAAAAACAAAGAATAAAGTTAAGCCAATAAAGGGATAAAATTCTCGGAATTTACACCAAAAATTCTTTATATACTTTTCAAGTATCTAGCAACTGCCAATGCTGCATTTTCGCCATCGATTGCCGAAGAGGTTATACCACCCGAATATCCCGAACCTT
>CAZDSY010000145.1:0-6460 GCA_964508285.1 uncultured Paludibacter sp. | reverse complement strand
AAGCCTCCGTTACACTTTTGGAGGCGACCACCCCAGTCAAACTACCCACCAAACATTGTCTTCCCGTTAGGGAATTAGAACTCAAATAATTGAAGGGCCGTATTTCAAGGATGACTCCACAAACACTAGCGTGCCCGCTTCATAGTCTCCGGCCTATCCTACACATCAATTACCCAAATTCAGTGTTAAGTTGCAGTAAAGGTTCACGGGGTCTTTCCGTCCCGTTGCGGGTAATCGGCATCTTCACCGATACTACAATTTCACCGAGCTCACAGCTGAGACAGTGCCCAGATCGTTACACCATTCGTGCAGGTCGGAACTTACCCGACAAGGAATTTCGCTACCTTAGGACCGTTATAGTTACGGCCGCCGTTTACTGGGGCTTCAATTCAATGCGTCTCTTGCGATAACATCTCCTCTTAACCTTCCAGCACCGGGCAGGTGTCAGGCCATATACTTCATCTTTCGATTTTGCATAGCCCTATGTTTTTGTTAAACAGTCGCCTGGGCCATTTCACTGCGGCTTCTCATTCAACATGAGGAAGCGCCCCTTCTCCCGAAGTTACGGGGCTATTTTGCCTAGTTCCTTAGCTGTGAATCACTCGAGCGCCTTAGTACGCTATACTCGACCACCTGTGTCGGTTTATGGTACGGGTACTATATAGATTAACGTTTAGCGGATTTTCTTGGCAGTCTGATTACATCCATATCCAATTGTACAAGTACGCTTGGTACTATCAGGTTCGACTCAAGCACCGGATTTGCCTACCTCTATCAATATCTACACCCTTTAACCACCTATTCCGTCAGGTGGCAGGACTTTCACTTCTCCGTCCCCACTTCACTCTATACAGTAGTAACGGAATATTAAAAGTTTCTGGACGCCTATTTCGCCGGGATTTATCTGAACGATAGAGGCTAAAACAGCTCCAACGATGATAATGCCAGCTCCTATCATTTTAATAGTTCCGGCAAACTGAGTTAAAGGAGAATTTGATTTTTTGACAGAAAAACCAATCGCCAGTACAATAACTCCAATAATAACAAGGTAAATCATAATTTTTAAGTATTGAATTGTGAGTAGACATATAAATTATTCGCAACAAATGTAGAAAAAAGAATCGAAGTAAATACGTGATTATAAGTATTTATTGTGTTATTTATAAAGATTCCATCATTTATAGATTTCCTGTTTCTAATTTTGAAGTAAAATAGCAATGTATCTGTGTGTGATTATGGTTTTCTCAAGAAAAAAGCAAGACTAAAAAATCACGCTCACTCCTATTTAATTACGCATTCATCATTCTCAATGGGAATTTCAAAAACTCATACCAATGCTTTTATAAAATCATAAGCATGACTTGCCAAAATCATAAGCATGATTTACCCAAATCATAAGCATGATTTTTAAAATCGTGCTTATGATTTTTTCGCATCAATGCCACCCATCATTTTTTGCCTCATTGTTTATCCTAATTTTCTGTATCTTTCCTCTATAAATCTTTCAAATTTTTTATTTGACCCGCTTATAAATCTCAAATTTATATGTAACTTTGCTTTCCTGCACCGATCGGTCAGCAGGGGAAACATTAAATACAAAAAAATCATGAAACGAATCATCTTTTTCATTCTAATTATGTGGTTGGCTGGGTCAATTCCAGGTATCAGTTCCAATAAACCGGTCGGTTTTTGGAATAAGAACAGCGATCCTCAAAAAATTTCCCAAATGGTAATCAACGACTTACTTTCGCGCGATGAATTGATGATGTACCATACCGAAAGCTTAAACACCGTACATTATGCTGAAGTTTGTGCAGGCATGGGTGCCATACAATTGGCCCGGTTATTTAATGACACGGCTCTCCTTATTAAACTCGAAACACGATATCAGGGAGTTTTAAACCATTTCGACACTTTGCCTGCCAACCATGTCGATGCCAATGTAATTGGCGTTTTGCCGTTTCAGTTCTACCGTTGGAACGGGAATGCAGATTACCTTCGAATGGGACTGAAAATGTCTGACATTCAATGGGAAAATCCATTACCTGATGGATTGTCGAATCAAACCCGTTATTGGATTGATGATATGTACATGATTGGAATTTTGCAAATCGAAGCTTACAGAGCTACCCATCGAAGCGTTTATTTAGAGAGAGCAGCGATTGAGCTTGATGCTTATCTCCATAAACTACAACAGCCTAACGGGCTTTTTCATCATGGTGCTGATGCGCCTTTTTTCTGGGGACGCGGCAATGGCTGGGTGGCAGTTGCACTGGCAGAGATTATTACAGTGTTGCCTCCTGAAAACACACACTATGCCTCCATTGTGTCCGGTTATAAACTTATGATGAAAGCTTTGATTAAGCATCAAACTCCCGATGGTATGTGGCGTCAATTAATCGATAGAGAGGAATCCTGGGAAGAAACTTCATGCACAGCTATGTTTGGTTATGCCATCAAGACAGGCGTAAACAAAGAAATACTTTTGGGGAAAGAATACAAAGATGCGTATCAACGTGCCTGGCTTGCATTGGTAAATCACATTAATGAACAAGGAAAACTTGCCGATATTTGTGCCGGTACGGGTCAAAGTGATGATGTAAAATACTACCTCGACCGGCCTGTCGTTTTGGGAGATCTTCATGGACAAGCACCGGTACTTTGGTTTGCGTATAGCTTGCTTATCTGTCAATAATCAGCTGAAAAGCGGTTTCTTACCTGAATATTCAAAAATTAAAACCGATACAATTGTAATTGTTTGTAATGCTATAATACGCATTAACCCGACGAAGAAAAAACTTGCTTCGTCGGGTTAATGGTTAACGCTAATAAAAACAAAAGTTATAATGGGAAATAGGCTCCTATCGAATATAATAAAATAATCGGAGATTTAGCAGCAGTCGAAGACCAGGCAGGGCCGTAACCCAAAACATACCCCAGACCGATTTGAGCGGTAAACCATTTTTTCCCTCTGTAAACAAATGTCGGTCCAAGTAAACTTTGACTATACCCTTCGCCAACTCCTTGATGCCAGTATTGTAATGAAAAAAACGAACTGCGAATAGAGGGCTTTAAATGATAATTAATACCGGCACCGTAACCAACCAAACCAGCTCCCAGTTGAACGCCAAACTTATCTGTTAATAATGTTTCAAAATCGGCGCCTACCAATGAACCGCCACCTTGTAATATCCCTACTGTAAGGCTACTACGTCTCTTAATTTCCTGATCTTCTATAACCTGAGAAAACAAACTTAATGAAAAACTCATTAAAAATAAAGCAAAAAATAATTTTTTCATGAGAGGTGTTTTTAAATTATTAATATTCATATCAAATTAAAGTGGAAAACAAAAGTAAATAATAATAATTAAAATATTATTGATTTCGGCCAAAATATTTTACAAAGATAGAAAAAAAGATACTACTGCTGTTTTAATAATATTTTGGCGGCTACAAACACGGCGGCTACTCATTTGATGGTTTTGAGTCATCGGATGAAGACCAAAAATCTGAGTTTGCAGTAAACGCCTATTTTTGAATGACGTAAAAATGGCAAAGTAAATTCAAAATTTCAGATTTTGTCCGTATCTTTGCACTCCCAAATAAAATCAAAGGCGAGAAGTAAGACAGCAAAAATAATCAACCTCGAACCTTTTGAACACGAAATACAAAACACGAAACCAATGATAAATTTTAAACGTACCACTGTTACTTCGGCGTTGCCTTATGCCAATGGCCCGGTGCATATCGGGCATTTGGCGGGCGTTTATGTGCCTGCGGATATTTATGTGCGCTACCTTCGCCTGAAAGGCGAGGAAGTGCTTTTTATCGGCGGCTCCGACGAACACGGTGTACCCATTACCATCAAAGCAAAAAAGGAAGGTGTGACGCCGCAGGATATTGTGGACCGATACCACGGCATCATCAAAAAGTCGTTCGAAGAATTTGGCATTTCGTTCGATATTTATTCGCGTACTACATCCAAAACTCACCGCGAACTGGCTTCCGATATTTTTAAAACCATTGAAAGTAAAGGCGGTTTTATTGAAAAAACAAACGAGCAATATTACGACGAAACAGCCCAACAATTCCTGGCCGACCGTTATATCACCGGCAAATGCCCGCATTGTGGTAACGAAAATGCGTATGGTGACCAATGCGAATCATGCGGAACCTCGTTGAGCCCAACCGATCTGATTCATCCAAAATCGGCTATCAGCGGATCGGTGCCTGTTATGCGCGAAACCAAACACTGGTATCTCCCGCTCGACCAACACGAAGCATGGTTACGCCAGTGGATTCTGGAAGATCATAAAGAATGGAAACCAAACGTTTACGGACAGTGCAAAAGCTGGCTCGACATGGGCTTGCAACCACGCGCCGTAAGTCGAGATCTCGATTGGGGAATTCCTGTGCCGGTAGCAGGTGCCGAAGGTAAAGTACTTTACGTGTGGTTCGATGCGCCGATTGGTTATATCTCTAACACCAAAGAACTTTTGCCAGATAGTTGGGAAAAATGTTGGAAAGATCCCGAAACACGTCTGCTCCACTTTATCGGAAAAGATAATATTGTGTTCCACTGTATTGTATTCCCTGCTATGTTGAAAGCCGAGGGTTCGTATATTTTACCTGACAATGTGCCTGCTAACGAATTTCTGAATCTCGAAGGCGATAAAATTTCTACTTCGCGTAACTGGGCAGTTTGGTTGCACGAATATCTGGAAGAATTCCCCGGAAAGCAGGACGTTTTACGTTAT
The DNA here is from genome assembly GCA_964508285.1 of uncultured Paludibacter sp. Classification (GTDB taxonomy): domain Bacteria; phylum Bacteroidota; class Bacteroidia; order Bacteroidales; family Paludibacteraceae; genus Paludibacter. Next base: position 1,702 of record CAZDSY010000145.1, on the reverse strand, counting down.
GTATTAACGGCTAATGCACCTGAGACAAAGGATAACGATTTTACCTGGAAAGATTTCCAGGCTCGTAACAACAATGAGTTGGTGGCTATATTCGGTAACTTTATCAACCGCGCATTGGTGCTTACTCAAAAATACTACGCTGGAAAAGTCCCTGCGTTGGGTGAACTCACCGACTACGACAAACAAACGTTGGAGGAATTTGTAAACGTAAAAGCGGATGTAGAAAAACTGCTGAATAATTTCCGTTTCCGCGATGCTCAAAAAGAAGCTATGAACCTGGCTCGTATCGGTAACAAATACCTGGCCGACACCGAACCCTGGAAGGTGGCCAAAACGGATATGGACCGTGTGGCAACCATTCTATACCTGAGCTTGCAGATTGCGGCTAATCTGGCCATTGCTTTCGAACCGTTTTTACCGTTTAGCTCTGAAAAGCTCCGCAGAATGTTGAATCTTTCTACTTTCGACTGGAAAGAATTGGGGCGGATCGACTTGTTGAAAGCCGGTGATGTGCTTGGAACTCCCGAATTACTGTTCGAAAAAATTGAAGATGAAGCCATGGAAGCACAGGTACAGAAATTGCTCGATACCAAAAAAGCCAACGAAGCTGCTGCTTACAAAGCGGCTCCGGTAAAGGAAAATGTGGCTTTTGAAGATTTTACGAAAATGGATATCCGTGTCGGTACGGTTCTCGATTGTCAGAAAGTGCCGAAAGCCGATAAATTGTTACAATTCCGCATTGCCGATGGACTCGAAGAACGAACCATCCTTTCGGGCATTGCCCAACACTATCCAAATCCGGAAGAACTGATTGGTACGCAGGTTTGTTTTATTGCCAACTTCGAACCGCGCAAACTTCGTGGCATTATGAGCGAAGGCATGATTCTCTCGGCCGAAGATGCCGATGGGAAACTGGTATTAATTCAGCCCAAAGTAAAGGTAACAAACGGGGTGGAAGTGAAATAGAGACTTAGCACATTATTAAAGAAAAGCATCAGGAAATTTACTTTTCCAGATGCTTTTTTATTGTCCAATAATTAAAATATTTTTGTATGTTTGCAAAATCAGATATTATTTTTGAATAAAATGGATGTCTATTAATCTATAAAATCGATGAATATTGAAGAATTACGTGAGTATTGCCTGAGCCTGAAAGGCTCAACCGAATGTTTCCCTTTCGACGATGTTTCACTGGTTATGAAAGTACAAGGAAGAATGTTTGCATTGATTCCGCTCGATGTTACAGAAACCAGTATTACCCTTAAATGTGACCCAGAACGGGCAATTGCTTTACGTGAAGAATACGAAGCTGTCACTCCGGCTTATCATTTTAATAAGAAGCATTGGAACACGGTAAGGATTGATCCATCCATCTCCCAATCCCTACTCTGCAAATGGATAAACCTTTCATATGAATTGGTTGTGGCCGGACTCCCCAGAAAACTCAAAGAAGAATTGGAATAAATGAAAACACAACAGTTCAGGCTCTATTCATCATAAGACTCCAGTTAAAATCAATTAGCTGGGAGTTTTTTGTTTAGTTTTGGATATGTTGGTCTGTTATACTCAAGTTAACATTGCAGCTTTCCTGAAATAGTATTTTTTTGAGGAGAAAAAAAGCCCCGGATAAATTACTTTATTCGGGGCTTAAAAAACGGCAGCTATCTACTCTCCCACTTTTACGCAGTACCATCGACGTTAC
>CAZDSY010000144.1:4446-6470 GCA_964508285.1 uncultured Paludibacter sp. | reverse complement strand
ATGCTGAACTCGTTCTCTAAATATAAAACACGCGATTTGCCCGGTCTCAAAAAATATCTTGAACGTAAAGGCGAACTACCTTCAGGGCTTGTATTGGGACTTGCAGCCATTATTACTTACTACAAAGGCGGAAAACGTGGCAAAAACGATATTGTACCGAATGATGACAAAGAAATAATGGACGTTTTGAAATTACTTTGGAATCTCGATATCGAAACCGTGGCAAAAGGAGTTTTGGCAGCAGAATTTATTTGGGGTGAAAACCTGAACCAAATTCCGGGACTTACCGATAAACTTACATTCTATTTGCGTCTGATTGATGAATTTGGGATGAAAGAAGCAGTAAGATCCATCGTTTCGAAACGGTTCAGTTTATCAGTTAAAGTTGATTTCGAATTACCTGTTATTGAAGACTAAAAAAATATAACCCACAGTATTTTATGTGGGTTAACTTTACAAATTATAGCAAAAATATGAAATTTCTTCAGATAAATCCTGCCGACAATGTAGCTGTAGCGCTTGAAGATCTAAAAAAAGATGCTATTATTACATTAAATAATAATGATATCACTGTGAATGATGCTATTCCGATGGGACATAAAATTGCCCTTGCCGACATTGCATTAAATGCCAATGTAGTAAAATATGGTTATCCTATCGGACATGCCATTTCGGAAATAAAAGCAGGCGACTGGGTCAATGAAAAAAACGTTAAAACAAATCTTGAAGGTTTACTCGATTACGAATATAACCCACAGGAAGTAAATCTGGATATTGAAAACAGGAATTTGACTTTCAAAGGTTATAAACGCGCCAATGGTGAAGTAGGCGTGCGTAACGAAATATGGCTAATACCTACTGTAGGTTGCGTAAACGGAACAATTAATTCGCTTGCCGAGCAACTTCGTGCCGAAACTCAACAGAAAGGTGTGGATGCCATTGTGGCATTTCCACACAATTACGGTTGTTCTCAACTTGGCGATGACCATGAAAACACACGTAAAGTTTTGCGCAATATGGTTTTACACCCGAATGCCGGAGGAGTCTTGGTTGTAGGATTGGGTTGTGAAAACAATCAGGTGAGCGCTTTCAAAGAAATGTTGGGCGACTTCGATGCTTCGCGCATAAAATTTATGGAAACCCAGAAAGTTGATGATGAATACGAAGTAGGTATGAGCCTTTTGCGCGAAATTTATAAAGTGGTTTCGCAGGATGTTCGCGAAGACGTATCCATTTCGGAATTAAAAATAGGCTTGAAATGTGGAGGTTCTGATGGTTTTTCAGGTATAACCGCTAATCCTCTGCTGGGAGTTTTCTCCGATTTTCTGATTGCTCAGGGCGGAAGTACGGTGCTTACAGAAGTACCGGAAATGTTTGGAGCAGAAACCATTCTGATGAATCGCTGTGTGAATAAAAATATGTTTGACAAAACTGTTTTTCTCATCAACGATTTTAAAGATTATTTCATGCGCAATAATCAGCCGGTTTACGAAAATCCTTCGCCGGGAAATAAAGCCGGAGGTATTTCCACGCTTGAAGAAAAATCGTTGGGGTGTACACAGAAATGTGGCAAAGCGCTTGTGAAAGATGTACTTATGTACGGCGAACGCATAAAAACCAAAGGACTGAACTTACTCAGCGCACCCGGCAACGACCTTGTGGCTGCCACTGCACTTGGTGCAAGCGGTTGTCAAATTGTATTGTTTACAACAGGACGCGGTACTCCGTTCGGAAGTTTTGTGCCTACGCTGAAAATATCGACAAACACTCCGCTTTATAACCGCAAACGAACTTGGATAGATTTCAATGCCGGAACAATTGTCGAAAATGAATCGATTGAGCAAGTGAAAGAACGGTTTATCGAATATATAATAAAAGTAGCAAGTGGTGAAAAAGTTAATAACGAAAAGAAAAATTATCGTGAAATTTCGATATTTAAAACCGGTGTTACATTGTAAAAATTGATTTTTAGCAAATTACACGGGCTTGCAATTTTGTAAGTCCGTATTTTGTTTATATTTGTA
>CAZDSY010000144.1:0-4346 GCA_964508285.1 uncultured Paludibacter sp. | reverse complement strand
CTACCAACCGATATACCTACAATATTGAACGCAATAAACATTTCTGTGAAAGTAAAAACGGTGAACTTTGGATTGGAACTGCAGAATCGGGTGTGGTAAGAGTAACAACTCATCCTAAAACATTTGAGATAACAACCACTGAATATTCGGCTTCGGGAAATAATCAAATTCTGAGTAACACCATTAATTTTATCTTTGAAGATTCAGAAAAAAATATCTGGATAGGAAATGCAAAAGGTTTGAACAATGTAAATCCCTCATCGAATCAGATAAACACATACCAACCTAACGGGCAAGAAACAAACGCAGCTTTTTTATCGGCATTTGAACGAAAAGAACAAATTTGGTTTGGTGATGACAGAGGGTACATTTGGATTTTCTCCAAAAAAAACAACAATTTCCAAAAAGTAAAGATTTGTAACTCGGGCATTACGGGTATTTCAATTGTTGGAGAAACTAATATGATTTTAACCTCAAATGGTGATGGCATTTTCGTTTACAATATCTCTAATCACTCATTAACCAACTTCAGCAGCAAAAATACGACCGAAATCAGGAACAATAATTTTTTATCCGTAGAAGTTGATTCCTATAACGTGGCATGGATAGAAGGCGAGCAGGAAGGTGTATTCAGATACCGTCAGACGGACAACTCCTTAAAATATTTCAAACCACGCACAGATGAAGTGAGCCGTATATCCATTTTGCCCAATTTTATGGTAATTGAGGATGTAAATAAAAAACTATGGATTAATCCGCAGGGAGGCGGTTTTTCATTGTATAACCGTGATAAAGATCAGTTGGAATATTTCTACAATGAGCCATTTTCTTCCAATAGTCGATTTTCGAACATTATTCACTCAGGATATTCCGACAGAAAAGGGAATTTATGGCTTTGCACCTATAATAAAGGGCTTGAAAAAATAAGTTTCTATACCACAAAATTTCATTCGGGCAAAGTTAACAATGCTATTAATTCGCTTACTGCTAACGAAGTAAGAGCAATGGCACAATTAAGTAACGGCAACATAATAATTGCAACCAAAGATGGAACGATACGATTTTTCAACGAAAAGCTCAAAGAAATTGGAATTTTAAGCACCGATGGAACCCTCAATGGAAAAAACAAAGTGAACGATCTGGCATATTGCATACTTGAGGACAGTAAAAAAAACATCTGGATTGGCACCAAAGGTACCGGAGTAATTAAGCTGATTCCTGAAAATCAGAAATGGGTTAATATGAAATACAAAACCGAACGTTATGTAAATAATCCTCTTGAAAACAGCAGTTTATCAAACGACAATATTTACAGTATTATTGAAGATGATAACGGGAGAATACTAATAGGAACTTTTGGCGGAGGATTGAATGTTGTAACCGAAGTGAACGGGAAAACTGCTTTTCTGAATTACAAGAACAAATTAAATTTTCCGATTAATACCTGTTCAAAAATCAGACATTTGCTTCAGGACAAAGAAAAAACCATTTGGGTAGCTACTACCAATGGATTGTTGCAAATTGATAATTTTATGACATCGGGTATGCAACAATATTATCACGAAAAAATTCCCGGTGACAAAAACAGTTTGAGTAACAACGATGTACATTACCTTTTATTGGACAATAAAAACAACTTATGGATCGGCACATTTGGCGGAGGTTTAAATAAACTTACCAATAAAGCTTCGCTAAAAAACAAGGCAAGTTTTGAAAATTATTCAACCGCTCAGGGGTTTTTCAGCGATATTGTACTAAGCATGCGACACGATGATGCGGGGAACTTATGGTTAGCTTCCGAAAACGGGATTACCCGATTCGAACCTGAGACAAAATTTGTACAGAATTATGATGTTTTCAGCGGCACCAGCGATGCTCATTTTTCGGAAGCAGCCAGCATGGTAACACGCAATGGACTTATTTATTTTGGCAGCAATTTGGGATATTATTATTTCAATCCTTATGAAATAACTCCGAGCACCGAAAAACCCGTTGTTGAATTTACGGCCTTTCAATTATTTAATATTGATGTAAAAACAGGCGAGAAAAACTCACCTCTAAAAACGAGCATAGGTACTACCGATGTAATAGAACTGACACATAAACAATCGGTTTTCAGTATTGAATACGCAGCGCTCGATTTCACAAATCCCGAAAAAATACAATACGCTTTTATGCTCGAAAACTTTGAAAATGAATGGAACTACGTAGGGAATCAACGAAAAGCAACATACACAAACCTACCCAAAGGTACCTATTATTTCAAAGTAAAATCGACCAACAATGAGGGCGTTTGGGTGGAAAATGAACGCATGCTTAAAATAAAAATTCTGCCATCTTTTTGGGAAACATACATAGCCTATTTACTTTATTTTGTACTGGCATTGCTGTTGCTTTACATGGTATATTATCTTACGACCATGTATTCGAAACTTAAAAACGAAGTAGAAGTTGAACAGAAAGTAACCGATATTAAACTGCGGTTTTTCACGAATATTTCGCATGAATTACGAACACCTCTCACGCTGATTACCGGACCTGTGGAGAATATTCTTAAAACCGAACGAATAACAGAAAGTGCAAGGGATCAACTTCAGATTGTCAAAAGCAATGCCGACCGAATGTTGCGCCTTATAAATCAGATATTGGATTTCAGGAAAATACAAAACAAAAAAATGCGATTGAAAATACAGCCTACACGTTTTGATGTGCTGTTGAAAGAAATATGTTCAAATTTCAGTAAAGAAGCGCTCGATAAAAACATCAACTTCAAACTCATCAACAACGCAGGAGAGGTAATACTTTGGGTTGACCGCGATAAAACCGATATGATTTTTTACAACCTGCTTTCGAACGCGATAAAGTTTACACCTGAAAATAAAAAAATAGAAGTGATTATTGATTCGATATCAGCAAAAAAAGACATTCAGGTGCAAGTAAAAGATGAAGGTCCGGGCATACCTAGGGAAAAACGAAATGTTTTATACGAAAGATTTACTTCGGCGAATGAAATTCAGACACTTGGTAGTCAGCGTGGTTCAGGTATCGGGCTTAATCTGGTAAAAGAACTTGTTGATCTGCATAAAGGGCAAATAGAGGTGGAAAGCGAGACTGGCAAAGGAACTACTTTTACAGTAACTTTTTATGCAGGGAAAGAACATTTTGGAAGTGATGTGGATTTTATAGTAGAAGACGATTATCAATTGCAGACTTTAAATCAGGAAAAAGTTGCTGCATTCGATTTTGAACCTGACAACGCTAGCTCAGTAAAAGAAAATCCGTTAATACTTATCGTGGAAGATAACGATGAGATGCGCAACTTCCTGACGAAAGTATTGAGCAAAAAATACCGCACAGAAACTGCAGCGGATGGTATGGTAGGGTGGGAAAAAGCACGTAAACTGATACCTGATTTAATTATAACAGACTTAATGATGCCGGAAATGGACGGAATACAACTTACCGATGCAGTAAAAAAGAATGAGCATACAAGTCATATTCCGGTAATTTTACTAACAGCAAAATCGGCAGACGAGAGCCGATTGGCAGCACTTAAAACCGGGGCTGATGATTATATAACTAAACCTTTCAGTCCGGTGATTTTATTGGCAAGGGTTGAAAATATGCTTGAACAGCGCAAACGTCTGCAAGAATTATACCGTAAAAATCTGCTTGAAATGGAGCCTTCCGAGGTCGAACTTGCTTCGCAGGATGAGATTTTTATGGCAAAATTGCTGAATTTTATGGAAAAGAACATCGACAACAGTGAACTTACGGTGGACGACCTGGTTTCGGAAATGGCTTACGGACGCACAGTGTTTTTCAACAAGTTGAAGGGACTGACAGGCCTTGCTCCTATTGAATTTGTACGACAGGTACGCATTAAACGTGCCGCGCAACTACTTAAATCAGGTCAGTATAATATCTCACAAATTACCTATATGGTAGGTATGAGCGATTCGCGTTATTTCAGCAAATGCTTTAAGAAAGTGTATGGCGTTACCCCATCGGAATTTAAAAAGGAACAGGAAAAAAGTTGAACGTTTTTGATTTATTATTTTTTTCAGTTACAATTGAAAATTTGCTTCAAATATAGTAATCAACAAATCAAAGTTTTAACTGATTAGTTATTTCATTGGTCATATATTCCACTTTCTCTTCCAAAGAAAGTTCGAAAGGAATCCAATGAATTAAAAATCCGCGACGTTCCATACCTCTGAACCAGGTCATTTGGCGTTTAGCGAATTGGTGAATGGCAATTTCGAGGCGTTCGTACATATTATTATAGGATATCTGTCCCAGCACAAACTGTGTAACATATTTATATTCGAGACCATAATACATCA
>CAZDSY010000143.1:0-6500 GCA_964508285.1 uncultured Paludibacter sp. | reverse complement strand
TACTGAAAGATTAAAAAAGAGTATTAGAAATGTACTAAACGCAAATTTCTTTAATGAATAAAAATAGCTCATGAAAATATTACAAGTTTTTGGGTGAAATAAAGAAGTTACAAACATAATAAATTTTAGTGGAATATTAATACAGTGAACTGTGAATTTTAAATGAAGAAATGAGGAGTCTATCAACGCTGACAGGTGCAGTAGGTTTTACTTTATGTTATTGAACGCTGTCAGGGTTGAAAATTAAAAAAACGATAATCCAACCCTGTCAGGTGCAGGCACGCTGACAGGTTGCAGGACATTCGAAATTTAATAAATCTGACAGTGTTTGAAAAACCTTTCAGGGTTGAAAAAATTTGAGAATTTAGACTTGTTCAAATAAATATTTTTCCATTTCAGAGAAATCTAATGGTTTTTTATTTTCTTCAATAAAATTGTCTTTACCATCAAAGATTTTTAATACTAAATCTCTTTTTAAATTTGTTGGCAAATTGTTAATGAAAGTAGGAAATGATGACCATGGATAATCAAGTTCATGTGTACAAAATCCATGATTGATACGATTTTGATGTATGTAAATAAAAGAGTTTTTGAAATGGTTTTTGTTGGTTATTTCCTTTCTTTCAAATTCGCTTTCAAATAAACCCCAGTTCTTTCGGTTTCGAGATTGAAATATTTCGAATAGGAATTAAAAAGATGAGAAAAATGTTTTGAAAAATCCGGTCTTTGATGAACTTTGTTTTCTTCATTTATAATAGCAGTTTCCCATTTAAAAAGATTGTAATCTTCCGGCTTCAATTCGTTTTTTGTCTTGCTATACTTGTAACAAATATTTTTCTTGGTTTTTATTAAAAAGTGAAAATGATTCGGCATTAAAACCCATGCATAAGTGTAGGCTATGGGTTCGATATATCTTTCATAAAGAGATAAAAATTTTAAATAATGTGACTCTTTTTAAAAAAGATTCTCATGATTATTCCCCCAATTATAAATATGGTAAACTTTACCTTCTTCAAGTTTGAATTTTTTGTTCATTATATCTAATTTTTTTGATTTGGTAATAAACAGAAAAGTTTTTTTAAGCCGGGTATTCGAATTTTCGCCAACCTGACAGCGTTTGAAGAACCTGTCAGGGTTGAAAATTATAAACCCTTTAACTTTTAAACAACTTCTTTACCAAATCCGGTCGTTTCATTTTAAGCAGTTCCTGTTTTATCTCGTTGCGGTATTCGGGTTTGTACCAGAAGAAATATTTGCGCTGTGCCAATTTTTCGTTTTTAGTGCGAGGTGTATAAACCGGTTCAAGCGTATAGGGGTGATATCCTGAATAATAAATTTCTGTGGCAACGGTCATAGGTGTGGGAGTAAAGTCCTGCACTTGTTCGAGTCTGAAATCCATTTCGCGCGTAAGTGCCGCAAGTTCAGCCATATCTTCGTTTTTACAGCCAGGGTGACTGGAAATAAAATAAGGTATCAGTTGTTGATTCATGCCCGTTTCGCGGTTAATTCGGTCGAATTGCGCTTTAAACTTCCTGAAAAATACAACAGAAGGTTTTCGCATAATTTTTAGCACATCATCGGCTGTATGTTCAGGTGCAATTTTCAACCGGCCTGAAACATGTTTAGTGATTAATTCGCGAATATACTCGGCATGACTTTTATTTACAGCATGATCTTTTACGTCAGTTAGCATCAAGTCGTAACGAACGCCACTACCGACAAACGATTTTTTTATGCCGGGTAAACTATCCACCGATCGATAAATATCAATCAGCGGACTGTGATCAGTATTGAGATTAAAGCATACTTTCGGATAAATGCACGATGGCTTTTTACAAGCTCGACAAATATCCAAATCTATACCTTTCATTTTATACATGTTTGCCGATGGCCCGCCAAGGTCGCTCAGGTAACCTTTAAAATCAGGCATTCGGGTAATTTTTTTTACTTCTTTCAGAATTGATTCCTTCGAGCGGGAAACGATAAACTTCCCTTGATGTGCCGAGATGGTACAAAAAGCACAACCGCCAAAACAACCGCGATGCAGATTGACAGAGAATTTTATCATTTCGTATGCGGGAATGGTTTTTCCTTTGTAGCGAGGATGTGGTAATCGGGTGTAAGGTAAGTCGTAAGAGGCATCTAGCTCAGCTTCCGTTAGTGGTGCATAAGGTGGATTCACTACTACCCAACGGTCACCCGCTTGTTGCAGCAATCGATCGGCTTCCATTCGATTCGATTCTACTTCGATATATTTAAAATTCGATGCATACAGTTTTTTATCTTTTAAACATACTTCGTGCGAAACTAGGGTAATATCTTTCCAACTTGATGCAGGAACTTTTTTAGCAAGATATGAAGTTTGCGGAATATCCTGCATTTCGTTTATCTGAATACCTTCTTTCAGTTTAATGAGAATTTCTCGCAATGGTTTTTCGCCATTTCCGTACACCAGCAAATCAGCTTTGGATTCAATGAGTATGGAAGGCATCAGTTTATCCGACCAGTAATCGTAATGCGTAAATCGCCTCAACGAGGCTTCAATGCCGCCAATTATCACCGGAACATCCGGATAAAGCTTTTTTAGAATGTTGCAATAAGTTATTGTGGCATAATCGGGGCGCATACCCGCCTTTCCATCGGGGGTGTAAGCGTCGTCTGAGCGAAGGCGTTTGTTGGCTGTATAATGATTTACCATCGAATCCATATTTCCTGCCGTTACTGCAAAAAACAGTCGTGGACGTCCCAGTTTTCTGAAATCACGTAAATCATCCCGCCAATTAGGTTGTGGTACAATGGCAACTTTCAATCCTTCGGCTTCCATAATTCTGCCAATAACTGCTGCTCCAAAAGCAGGATGATCGATATATGCATCACCCGTGAAAAGCACTACATCCACTTCGTCCCAACCCCGAAGTTCCATTTCTTTTTTACTTGTGGGCAAAAAATCAGTTAGTCGAAATTCCATCATTTGATTTTACTTTTCTACAAAACTACAAAAATATTATGATGAAGGCAAAGCCGAAAGTTAGCCCGCATTTGTTTCGCTGTTAAATAATTCATTTTCTGCTGTATTATCCACAGGTATTTTATGAGTTGTGCGTTACATTTTAAACATAAAACTACACACAAAGGGAAAAACACATTACTCCTGAAAAGCTTTTCGGTCTGTTTTCCGATTTAACATCTTTCATCCAAACATTCCGGTCGCTAATTTGTTTAAATAATAAAAGATTTTTCAAAAAACACAGTTTTTTTTATCCGCTTTGTTCAATCACTTAAAAAACAAATATCATGAAAAAAACTTTTTATTTGCTTGGTATTATTTTGCTGATAACAGGCTTTTTTGCCTCGTGCGGTAAAAATAAACCAGTAGACGACGAAAAAATTATTATTGCTGTAATTCCGAAAATCGACAACGAAATTTTCGCTCAGGTAAAACAAAGTGCCATGCAAACCGGCCAAAATCTGGGTATTACAGTAACCTGGGAAGCGCCTTCCGGCATCGAAGGTGCAAAACAAAAGGAGCTTATCGAAAATCTTATACACTATGGTGTGGACGGTATTCTGATTAGCTGTAACGATGCCGATTTGCTGCGCGAGCCAATTAACAAAGCTGTGGAAGCGGGCATAAAAGTCGGCACTTTCGATTCGGACTGTCCGGGCAGTAAACGCACCTGCTACGTAGGCACCGACAATAAAAAAGCGGGTAAAGTCTGTGCCGAAACTCTCCTGAAATTTTCAGAAGCTAAATCGAAAAAACCTTCGCAGATTCTGGTGATGAGCGGAAGCGCAGGCGCTCCGAATATGAAGGAACGTATGACGGGATTCACTTCGGTTGTCGATCAGAACAATATCGGAGTAGTGCTTTATTCTTTCGAAATGCTCGATTATGGTAAAGAATTGCTTACCTATAACCTGAAAAACAACCGCAAAATTGATGCTGTTCAACTTTTCTGGGGTCTTCCGGTGTTTAATGGTATCGACAGCATCCCTGTTTTGCACGATTTTATGCGTCGTGGTGGCAGTGCCGTGTTTTTCGATGTGTCGAAACCGCTGCTGCGCTATATTGCCAAAACAGAAAACTGCGCTACCATGAAACAGGATTTCGAAGCTATGGGACGCGATGGTGTTACCAATTTATTCAATGCTATCAAAAGCGCTTCGTACGAACAGGAAATTCTTTACGATGTGGTGGTGATTAATAAAAACAACGCTGCACAGGAATTGGAAAAAATGAAATAACTATACTTTCGCAAACTTCTAATTTATTGATATTCTATTGATTTTAAATGTGTAAAATATGATTATAAAATGGTTATACAAAAATGACTTTTATAGAATTTTGTTCTTTAGACCTCTCCCCTAACCCCTCTCCACCTCTATCGCCCTTTGGGCACTTTCTCCTCAACGAGAAAGAAAAAGGAATAATAATTTTAAGAGGGGGATAGTTCAGGGCAAGTAGAAAATTCAAAGCGTGATTATAAACACAATAAAATCAATGATTTAGACATGCGAAAGTTGAATAACTTATATAAATTAAAAAGCAACATTTAAATACTAAAATAACTTTATAATTTATTAATTCATTAATTTAAAAGCATATAAGAGAATTACTTACAACTTTAATTTTAGTAGTGAGTTTGTCATTACAATCGCAAACTGCTGTGGCTACTTTGGGAAGCGGAACAATCGACAATCCTTACCAAATTTCGTCCCTCGAAAATCTTTTCTGGCTTTGTGCACCTAACGATGTTTTACCTGTTCCGGATGAATCAACTCGATGGTCAAAGTATTATGTACAAACTACTAACATCGATGCATCATCCAGTGCAAAATGGAATGAAGGCAAAGGCTTTTATCCAATCGCACATGAAAGCTATGATGTTTATCCTTCTACCCCTTTTACAGGTTCTTACGATGGAAACGGATTTAATATTTCCGGTATTTATATTAATGAAAACATCCTTAGATACACTGGTTTTTTTGGTTAATGTGTCGGTGCAACAATCCAAAATCTGGGGCTGTTGAACGTTAATATTAATGGATATGTTTGTGGGGGGGTAGCAGGAGTCGTTCATCAATCTACGATTGCTAATTGTTACAGCACAGGTAAAGAAAGCGGTACAAATATGACCGGCGGTTTAATAGCAGCAAGCATCTAATCTTCTCAAATCTCTAACAGATACAGTATTTGTCTGGTATAAGGCGCTACTTATGTAGGGGGTTTTGTTGGTGAAAATTTCCGATATTCATTAATTAGGGATTGTTACAGTACAGGAAATGTTTACGGTAACTCAGGTAATGTTCTCGACATCTCTTTTGGTGGTTTTGTAGGTATGAATAGCGATAATTCAACTTTAGCTCATTCGTACAGCATAGGTAAGGTTGCCGGAATTGGCGGAGACTTAGGTGGATTTTTGTGACATTCATTTGCATCGGGTTCTCCTAATAGCTTTTGGGATATGGAATCATCCGGTTTAAATTACACCAGCTTGGGTGGTGATGTTGGTTACACTACCGCACAAATGAAAAAGTTTGAGAATTTTCCATGAAGCCCTGCCATTTGGAAAATAAAAAACGATATTACTTATCCTTCCCTCGTAGGTTTGAACAATGCTCCGTTTGCATTTAGAGATACTTTAGAGTCTCGAAAATGGATTAACCTTGCACGCTTATTGTTGAATGACTACGACATTGAGACCGGACAAACAAGTCTGACTTTTAAAATTATCAACGCAACAAATCATTTTGGTTCTATCACTAATAAAGTCTATACTTTTAATGATGGTTTGAATGAATTTGATACCGATACAGTGGTGTATTGTGTTGGAGAATTGTTGGCAACCGGTGATACGCTATAGGGTAATTTCTGTGAAAGCAAATTGGTATACAACTCGCTGATAGTTACTGAAGCACCAAATGTCAAACCGGATGATTTCGTAAAAATCTACACAAATAATCGTTCTAATAAAATAATTTTTGAAATAAAAGGATGCAACGGTGATGCTTTCTCAATTAATATATTTATAATCAAAGGAGTGATTGTGAATAACATCCAAATTAATAATAAACAAAATAGTTTATATACCCTTGACATTGGGAATCGACCTGCCGGTTGGTATATTCTGGAAGTCAAGTCAAAAAATAACATTGCAAGGAAGTTGTTTTTAAGGGAGTAAGTTATTGCATGTAATAATATTCTTTCAAAATTTCGGTATTTAAAAATTTTATTCGCACATAACACAGTGTTTTTATCTTGAAATCATTGTTGGTTAAAACCTGATAGATTTAAATTTATCAGGTTTTTTACTTTCAATTGTAAATAAATTTATCGGGGAAAAAATGCTTCAAACAAAATTACACTTACCTTTGCAGCTTATAAAAATTTTAGATAAGATATTATTTCAAAGTTTGAAATACTTTGTTTGTTTAATAATCTTTGTTTTTCAATGCATAAATCAATTGTATATACGCTCAAAAGTGTGGGAAATCCGGGT
>CAZDSY010000142.1:0-6503 GCA_964508285.1 uncultured Paludibacter sp. | reverse complement strand
TGATGTACGATTTATATAAGGACAAACGGTTTGAGTTTCAGCGATCGAAAGATTTATATAATTTTACTGCCGAACCGGAATCCTTTACAAAAAACTTTATGCCTCGCCATGGAAGTGTTATTAGCATTACTCGTGAAGAAGCACGAAGGCTACAAGCTCGCTGGGGAGGAGTGCCTGAAACGCTTTTGCAACCTACAAGCGATGCGGATTTACATCGTTTTGAAGCAAAAGGCAATCCGATTATTAAGCACAAATTTACTGCCGATCCTGCTGCGATAGTAAAAGGAGATACACTTTGGCTGTTTACCGGACACGATTTTGCAGGCAATCAGCGGAATTACAAAATGAAAGACTGGTTGGTGTTTTCAACTACCGACATGAAAAATTTCACCGAACATCCTGTGCCACTAAAAGTTACCGATTTCACTTGGGCAAAAAGCGGCGATGCTTTCGCCGGTCATGTGGCAGAACGAAACGGAAAGTACTATTGGTATATCAGCACCAATTGGACAGGTATCGGAGTGGCAGTTGCCGACCGTCCGCAAGGACCCTATAAAGATGCGCTAGGAAAACCGCTACTGACCAATAAAGATTGTTACGATTCTTCGCACTCCTGGGCATGCATCGATCCTGCTATTTTTACCGACGATGATGGTACTCCATGGATTTTCTGGGGTAACCGCGAATGTTACTATGCTAAGCTGAAAGATAATATGATAGAGATTGATGGCTCAATACGCAAAATCGATTTCCCGGGTTTCAGCTTTACCGAAGCGCCATGGGTGCACAAATACAATGGCAAATATTACCTGACTTATGCCACTGAATTTCCGGAGAAAATTGCATATGCTATGGCTGATAATATTCAGGGACCGTGGGAATATAAAGGTATTTTGAACGAAATTGCCGGCAACAGCAACACCAATCATCAGGGAATTATTGAATTTAAGGGGCAATGGTATTTCCTGTATCACAATGGGGGAATTAATACAGATGGTGGAAGTTACAGTCGCTCGGTTTGTATTGATAAATTATATTATAATACAGATGGAACTATCAAAAGAATTGTAATGACTACGGAAGGAGTACAACAATAGGTAATTAATCAGGCCCCAACCGCCAAAAGGGGGAGTTCCGGAGCATTATTCAGGATAAAACTGTAAATCATAACGTTTTTTTACATATAGATTATAAATATATCAACTTTAAATAAAAAATCACAATTAAAAAACCATTTGATGCATTCAATAACAACAAAGAGAGTTTAATACTAATTCTACTTTACTAAATTTTAAACACAAACAAATTATTAAAGATATTTGAACCATATAAGAACACATAAGTCAACATTAGAAATAATTATCAACAATGAAACTGTTTTTTTAATATAACATGTTTATTCTTTTTTTCTTCCTTATGTGTTCTTATGTGGTTAATCTTTGAATATGGTAAAGTAGAACTAAATTATTCTAAAAAAAACCGAAATCTGTATTTCAGATTCCGGTTTTTTCTATTTTATATTTTTTTGAAAATTAAGCAAGTCTTGCTTTCAAATCTTCGTATTGTTTTTTCATTTCGGCAGGGAGTGAATCACCAAACTGAGCTTGATGCTCAGCTATGAGTTCACACTCATCCAACCAAAGGTTTTTGTCCACTTCGAGCAATGCATCCATCAATTCAGCCTGACCTTTGAGACCATCAATGTTGATATCTTCTTTCTTGGGTACAAAACCAATCGGAGTTTCTACAGCATCAACATTACCAAGTACGCGGTCGAGAATCCATCCTAAAACACGGATATTGTCGCCGTAACCCGGCCATAACCATTTTCCTTCAGGTGATTTACGGAACCAGTTTACGTTGAAAATCAACGGTAATTTGCTTTTGTCAGGAGCAGTTTCGCCAATTTTTACCCAATGTCCGAAATAGTCTCCCATGTTGTAGCCACAGAAGGGCAACATTGCAAACGGGTCGCGACGAACACCTGCTTTTAAACCGATAGCGGCAGCAGTTACTTCAGAACCTACAATTGATCCCATGAACACACCATGATTCCAGTCGAATGCCTGATAAACCAGAGGTACTGTACTTGGACGACGACCACCGAAAAGAATTGCCGAAATAGGTACACCTGCAGGATCTTCCCATGCTTTGTCGATACATGGACATTGATTTGCAGGAGAAGTAAAACGTGCGTTAGGATGAGCTACAGCTTCGCCGGTTGCAGGATCGTGAACTTTATTTTTCCAGTTGATAGTTCCTGCAGGGCAATCCCAACCAATTCCTTCCCACCAAATATCCTTATCAGGTGTTACACCTACGTTTGTGAAAATTGTATTTTTATCGGCGCTGTGCATTGCATTCGGGTTCGTATCAGCTGATGTAAAGGGAGCCACACCAAAGAAACCGGCTTCAGGATTGATAGCGCGTAATACACCATTCTCGTCAAATTTCATCCACGCAATATCATCACCAACGGTTTCAACTTTATATCCCGGAATAGTTGGAATTAACATTGCCAGATTTGTTTTACCGCATGCGCTTGGGAATGCAGCAGCAATATATTTTTTCTCGCCCTTAGGATTGGTAATACCCATGATAAGCATGTGTTCAGCCAACCATCCTTCGCGTCTTGCCATGTTAGAAGCAATACGCAGTGCAAGACATTTCTTTCCTAACAAAGCATTTCCGCCGTAACCCGATCCATAAGACCAGATTTCGTTAGTAGCAGGAAAATGCGAAATATATTTATCATCTATGTTTGAAGCACACGGCCAGCGAACATCTTTTTGTCCGGGTTCAAGTGGAGCGCCAACTGAATGAACACATGGTATAAATTCACCATCGCCTAATACATCAAGCACAGCCTGACCCATACGTGTCATAATACGCATATTTACAACAACATAAGCTGAATCGGTAATTTCAACTCCAATTTTTGCTATGTTTGAACCCAAAGGACCCATGCTAAATGGAATAACATACATTGTACGACCTTTCATACAACCTTTATATTTTTCAAGCATTTCAGCCTTCATTTCGGCAGGAGCTTTCCAGTTGTTGGTTGGTCCGGCATCTTCTTTCTTTTCTGTGCATATAAAAGTACGGTTTTCTACACGTGCTACATCGCTGGGGTCGCTGTTGAAAGCATAGCTACCCGGACGTTTTTCATCGTTTAATTTTACTGCAGCACCTGAGGCTACCATTTCATCGAGCAATCGCTGATTTTCTTCTACCGAGCCATCGCACCAGTGAACTTTTTCGGGCTGACAGATTTCTGCCCATTCTTTAACCCAATTCTGAAGTTTTACGTTTTGTGTCATTTGGTTTTTGAATTTGATAAATATTTGCGTTTATGTTTTTACTTTAAAATTTTCTATGTGGTTGTATATAAGCAATATACAGGATTTTTACAGGAAAATAACATCCATTGTTAATTGCTGAAAAATTTTAGAGTGCAAAATTACTACTTTATTTTAGATAAACAATGTCAATTAAAGAAATTTTTCTTCATTAGTGCATAAAAAAACAATATTGACTCATTTAATGAATTATTATCGCTTATTTATGCATTTTGGTTCTTGAAATCAATAAATATCCATAAATGGATTTTTTAGAATTGATTTTGTTAAGAAAATTTCATAACTAAAAAAACAAAATTGTAGTTTAATGTTATAAAAAAAAACTTTTAGCTAAACGGTTACAGCCAATGAAACACAAAAAAATTGTAATTTTGTAGCAAATCAAGCTTTAGATAGAAAAACAATAAGAATTAAATCTGATTTCTCAATTCTAAAGATTTGGTTTTTCGTTTCAGGAACTTATTTATTATACAGTATCGATGTATGAAAATTAGAATTGTTAATCAGTCGAAACACACTTTGCCGGAATATGCTACCGAACATTCAGCCGGTATTGATTTACGTGCCAACCTTAGCGAACCTGTTTTGATGAAACCCATGGAACGAAAACTTATCCCAACAGGGCTATTTATTGAATTACCTGAAGGCTACGAAGCACAAATACGCCCACGTAGCGGTCTTGCTATTAAAAAGGGCATAACAGTACTGAATTCACCCGGAACGATTGACGCTGATTACCGTGGAGAGATTTGTGTTATTCTGATAAATCTTTCTCAGGAAGAGTTTCTGGTTAACGATGGCGAACGTATTTGTCAGATGGTAATAGCACGTCATGAAAAAGCTGAATGGATAGAAACGGATTCGCTGAATGAAACTACTCGCGGTGCCGGCGGATTCGGACACACCGGAAAACACTGATTTTTTTATTGCAAAATACCGAAAGAAACATAATTTAATGATGATAAAAAAGAATTTTTCTGTTCTGTTGATGCTGGTAATTACCTTAATTTCCTGCTCAGCAAATAATAAGGTCGTAAAAAAAACCGGTGCAAACGATATTCTTTCGGAAAGTGAAAGGAAAAAATTTGATTATTATTTTTATGAAGGATTAAGGTTAAAGGAAGAAGGCAGTTACGATCAGGCGCTCGAAAGTTTCAGAATGTGCTCCATCATACATCCAAATGATGCAGGCCTGAATTCAGAAATCGGCATCATTTACTCCTATTTGGGTTTAAAGTCGGAAGCAATTGCTGCTCTTGAAAAATCAGTTAGTGAAAGTCCGGATAATTGGTGGTACAACATAAGACTATTGTCGGTATATCGCGAAGCCGAAGATTTAAAAAAAGCAACAGCACTTGCCGAAAGCCTCGAAAAACGATTCCCGTACAAAGAAGATGTATATGATTTGTTGATATCGCTTTACAAGGAAACCGGTCAAAAGAGAAAAGCGATAGCTGCTTACGATAAATATGAAGCAATAGCAGGCATCGATGAATCAACTTCATTCGAAAAATTCAGGCTATATCTTGAGCTTAATCAAATGAAAAAAGGTATCGCAGAAATTGAAAAACTGATTCGAAAGTTTCCCGAAGAATCGCGTTATAAAGTTCTCAGAGGAGACATCTATATGGAGCAAAAAATGCCTGATAAAGCATTTGAAATATACAACAATATTCTGGCTTCTGACCCCGATAATCCACACGTTTATGTTTCGCTTTCGGAATATTACGAGAAACTAAATAAAACAGACAAAGCTTTGGAAGCAATAATGCAGGCATTAAAAAGTGAAAGATTCGGGGCAACGGAAAAAGTACAGATTTTGGGACAATATGCGCAGAACCTGCTGAAAGATTCAACACGCTTTGGCGAAACCGAATCATTGTTTAAAATGCTGGTAGATCGTTATCCGCTCGATGAGCAGGTACATAATTACTACTCGGTTTTTCTGCAATTTCGCAAAAGAATACCTGAAGCAATTTCGGAACTCGAAACCATGCTGAATATCAATCCTAAAAATGAACAAACATGGCTACAACTAATTCAGTTACAATATTCTGAAAAAAATTTTGAACAAGTGGTTGAAATTACCAAACGTGCCGCTGTTGAAATTCCCGATATGGGGCAATGGTATTATTTCAGAACGATTTCCGAATTCCAGCGTGAAAAATATACCGAAGCAATAGCCGCTGCCCGGGAGGGAATAAAAAAAATAGCAACCAATGAAATTCGAATGCGAAGCGATCTGTATGCACTTGCTGGTGACAGTTGGCACAAACTCGGACAAAAAGATTCGGCTTATGTTGCGTATGAAAAGTCATTAAAGGAAAATCCGCAAAACATAATGGTGCTGAACAATTATGCTTACTATCTTTCGTTAGAAAAAACCGATCTTAAAAAAGCCGAACGAATGAGCGCGCTTAGCGTTGAAAAAGAGCCTAATAACAGTACCTATCTCGATACTTACGCCTGGATTTTTTATCAGCAGGGCAATTACGTGCTGGCAAAATTTTATATCGAACGTGCAATAAAAAACCTTGCACCCGAACATGACCCAGGAGTTATTCTTGAACATTACGGCGACATTTTGTGGATGAACAAAGAAGACTCAAAAGCATTGGAAATGTGGCAAAAATCCTTAGATTCGGGTAATGACAACGATGAACTTAAAACCAAAATACAAAATAAAGGCTGGGAACGAAAATAAAAAAGCATTTTTATAATTATGAATAAACCGTTAAACTTAACGCTTCTTCTGCTGTTGATGTTACTTACTTTTACGGGCTGTAAAACAAAAAAACAAATCGTTAAAACGGAAACAACTACGACGGATTCCATTGCTCTTTTAGTAAAAAAAGTGCAACTGGCAGAGCCTGATTTTCGAACGGCAAACTTCAGCAAACTGAACATGAATATTGCTTATGACACACGTAAGATGAACAATATTTCCACAAGTTGCCGTATGATTCGGGATTCTGCAATTTTTGTTTCAATTCAGCCTGTATTCGGTATTGAACTTTTCAGTGTCGAAATTTCGCCTGACAGTATTACGATAATAGATAAAATGAATCGACGATATTACACCGCTACATACCAGTACATTTTTCAGAAAACAGGTATTGCAATGCGTTTTGAAGACATTCA
>CAZDSY010000141.1:0-6513 GCA_964508285.1 uncultured Paludibacter sp. | reverse complement strand
AGATTTATTTTACTGATAATCTTATGTTTATGGGCTTTTTAAGGGTCGACTATTTCACCAAGATTAAAAACTTGTCCTTTTTTCAAGGTGTGCATTTGCAATTCTTTGAGGATATCCTTTCCCGTATTATTAGCCTTTGCAACTATCATCGACTGATTAGTGCGGGCAAAACGTGCAGTGGTACCCGAAAAATCATATAAAAACGGAATACCTCCTATACCAAATTCATAAGTTTTCATCCATTTGGCTTTGACATCATCTTTAAGTTTGATATTTATTGCTGCTTGTTCCGAGTTACTACGGTCACGAAGCATTTTTACCGGTTCGTGATTCTCATAAACTTGAACAACAGCAATGTCATCAGGTGAAAGATTATTGGTTGCAATTGAATATCGTTGTTCAAGCAAATTCATATCCTCAATGTAAAACCTGATTATGGGTTGTCCTTCATATAAAATTTTTCCATCATCTCGTACAACTATACCAGGCATACGCTGCAATACATCACCCAAAGTTTTATCTTGCGACTGTACAAAATTCGACAAATAGTAATTGATAGTATCGCCTACTTGGCGTATCGGAGGTGATTTAATTTTTACTTCACGAAGTGGTGTTGTACTTTCTTTCAGAGAAATCTCAATAAAATGCGTATTTACAGGTATTTTTTTATTGAATGGTTCATATCCCAAACGAGATGTATGCAAAAAGTATTCAGTTTTATTTGTATTTTTTATTTCGATATAAAAAGAACCATTATCTTTTGAAATTGTATAATGTAAAATATGATCATTAATACTGTCTTTCAGAAGAACATAAACATCTGGAAGAGGCAAGCCTGAAGTTGAATCTTTAATAGTACCCGTAAAATATATTTGGGATTGTAATAAAGAAAAAAATGGCAAACAGAAAAAACACATAAAAATAAGCTTCATCACGAGTTAACACTTCAAAATTAAAATAATTTACAAAGAAGTTGGTTACCGTTCATAACAACAAATACTTAACTATAAGTAAAACAATTAATATGGTTCAAGAGGAATATACGAAACTCCACCTTTTTGTTTTATTTGCTGATAATATTTCTTTTCTTCTTCATTTTGATGGATTGAACCTTTACCCTCCATTATATATATTCTGGTAAATTCCAAAAAGTCTGAATGTAACAATTTTTCCATTCTCTGAAAATCCTTTTTTGTTACATTAGTAAATTCTTTGCCTGATATGGTTTTGTTATCATATACAATCTGAAAATTTCCGATTATTTTTTCAAAACCATTTAACTTGTAAGTAAAATACATATTACTTTCAGTAGCTTCCACAATTAACCCTGGTAAACCCCATAGTTTCCACGGACCTTGGTGAATTGGTATTTCAGTGGTGAAATACACAATCCAATCTCTACCTAAATAGTTTGTTATAGCTTTCTGACATTTATATCCGGCAATTTCTTTTATATCCTGACTTATTTCCCATTTAGGCAAAATACGTTGCTCTATATAATAGTAATCTTTAACAAAATTTTCAAACACATGAAATTTATTTTCGTTGGTAAATGTATATACAATATTTCTTATTCCTTTCTTCTTCTTTTTCATATTTTCAGTTATCTCATACATGCTCAAACCTTGTTTTACACCGGAATCTCGTATTGAATCTCTTGCAAATTGGCTATAGCTGTAAAATTTTGAATTTTCATCTCCAATATCTAAAAACATTAAATCAGTTTCTTTATAATCAGGCTGCTCCTCATTTGTTTTATAATTAAACGTATAACTCGCTCTAAATTTAAGAATATCTATTGATTTCTGTGATAAAGCGAAATCTAACATACAGAATAATATAAGTATTGTTAGAATTATTGATTTCAATTTTGTTTTCATTTTTTGTTTCAATTACTACTATATAATTTCTGACATTAACTTTAATCATTAATCCCTTATTACATATCTAACTGCATGGTTATAAGCAGTTGTTGCTAAAAAAAGAAGTCGTATTTAAAAAATACTTGTATAAACTTTTAAATACGACTCTTTCAAAAATAAAAAGAAATTAATTTCTGAAATTTTTATCTGGCATACTTTTCACAAAAATCTTCTGCCATATCAGAAAATTTAATTGCTTCTTCTACATCCTCAAATAAGCTCAGACAAACGGTTCCAATACAACTTGTAATAACACAATGATCTTGAATATCCTTACTGTTGACATTAAAAAAACTGGTAAGCGATACAAAACTCAAAATAATAAATAAACGTTTTTTCATAAAATATAAATTAAAAGTAAACAATAAATTGTCAACAGCAAATATATTATTATTATTATATTAACATTATTTAATTTTTAAAATGTAATTAAAACTACAAACGAAAAAATTAAAATTGAATTAAAATAATAGATTCGGATAATCTCCAATCAATCGCTATATCAAATATAATTAATTGATCTTTCGTTTTAAATGTATTATTACACTTCGACAAAAACAACTTTGACAGCCCGAAAATTTTCATTAATTTTGCAAACATTTATGCTCAAAAACATTCAGTTGAATATCAAACTATTATAAAATAATAAAGAATGAAACAGATGTCAAAAAGTCCATTGCAAATTGCACGAGCTGCTTATCAACCTAAATTACCCACATCTCTTAGAGGAAATGTTTCGCTGAAAGAAGGTGCTGCAACTGAGTCAGTAGCGGATCAGGCAGATATTAAAGCATTATTCCCAAACACTTATGGAATGCCATTGATAACATTTGAAGCGGGCGAACAAAAAACGTATCCTGCGGTTGGTGTAGGTGTAATTTTATCGGGAGGACAAGCACCCGGTGGACATAATGTAATTGCTGGAATTTTCGATGGATTAAAAAAATTGAATCCTGAGAATAAATTATATGGTTTTTTGGGTGGGCCCATCGGTCTGGTTGACCATAAATATATAGAACTTACCAAAGAAATCGTGGACGAGTACCGTAATACAGGTGGTTTCGACATAATTGGCTCCGGACGTACAAAACTTGAAGAAGTTGAACAATATGAAAAAGGCGCGGAAATTTGCAAACAACTTGGCATCAATGGTATAGTTATTATTGGTGGTGACGACTCAAATACAAATGCATGTGTATTAGCTGAATATTACAAACAAAAAAATACCGGCATTCAAGTTATCGGCTGCCCGAAAACAATTGATGGCGACCTTAAAAACGAAATGATTGAAACTTCTTTCGGTTTCGACACGGCTTGTAAAGTTTACTCTGAACTTATTGGGAATATTCAACGCGATGCCAATTCAGCAAAAAAATATTGGCACTTTATCCGACTGATGGGTCGCTCAGCTTCTCACATTACTTTAGAATGTGCTTTGCTCAGTCAACCAAATATATGCATCATTTCCGAAGAAGTGGAAGCTAAAAACATGACTCTCAACGATGTGGTTGAAGAAATTGTACAAGTTATTGTTCATCGTGCTGAACATGGACTGAATTTTGGTACGATATTAATCCCTGAAGGTCTTATCGAGTTTATTCCGGCTATGAAAAAACTGATTTCGGAACTTAACGACTTGCTCGCGCACAATGATGATTTCAATGCCCTTGAAACAGACGATGAAAAACGCCAGTATGTAAAAGGGTTACTGTCACCCGAAAGCAGTCAGGTTTATCGTGATCTTCCAAAAGGTATAGCTCGCCAGCTTACTTTAGATCGTGACCCTCATGGCAATGTACAGGTTTCGCTTATCGAAACTGAAAAATTACTCATCGAAATGGTCGCAAAACGTTTGGCTTATTTAAAAGCACATGGCGAATACAAAGGTAAATTTTCGTCCATAAGCCACTTCTTTGGTTATGAAGGTCGTTGTGCCATCCCTTCTAATTTTGATGCTGATTATACTTACTCACTCGGATATACGGCTGCAGTACTAATCTCAGAAGGTAAAACCGGTTATATGGCATCGGTTCGCAACCTTACAGCACCTGCTAATGAATGGATTGCCGGTGGAGTACCTATCACTATGATGATGAATATGGAACGTCGTCACGGAAAAATGAAACCGGTAATTCAAAAAGCGTTAGTAAAACTCGATGGAGCACCTTTCCGTTATCTTGAAGCAAACCGTGCTTCATGGGCAGACGAAAAACAAAGCTACATATACCCGGGACCAATTCAGTATTTCGGGCCTTCGGAAGTATGCGATCAACCAACGAAAACACTCCAACTTGAAAAAGGATTGTAATATTAAAAATTGAAAAAGGGTTCTTAAAAGAATCCTTTTTTGTTTTAGTTATATTTATAATTTTCGACGTTAATATTTCATATATTTGCAACCTGAACACATGAAAAGCAAAAAAATGAAAAAACTGATTATTGGTATTTCATTATCACTCCTTTTTTTTAACCTTTATGCCCAGGAAAAAGACAAAATACGTCTTGGGGCAAATGCAGGTATTGGTCTGGTAATGAATGGTGGAGGTTTTACCGGTAATATCGATTTGAGATATAATATTTTAAATAATTTCAATGCCGGTGTACAATATGGTATTGGAATGATTTTGAAGGACTACACACAAAATTATGCAACTACCGGTGTTGTTTCGAACATTTTGTTAATTGGCGATTATTACTTCTACAATGATTATAGCAGTTTTGCTCCGTTTATTGGCGGGGGAATTGGTATGTTTAACAATCTCAATGTTTATGTTGATGAAGAATCGCAGAATAATATCGCTTGGGAAAATGTTCCTGTAGCTAAAACAATCGGTGGAGTTGTCAGAGCAGGTTTCGAGTTGGGAAAAATCCGCATTAGCGCAGAATATTACGTTATTCGACCTTCAATTTTATATAATATTGAGCTTACACCTACCGGAAATAATTCCGATAATAAATTCTTAAATATTACCGCCGGTATTTATATTGGAGGTGGTAAATGGAAAAAAGTAAAGCAAAAAGAATGAAAAAAAAGTAATAAGATGAAAATCAAAACATTAATACTTTTGTCACTGATTATTTCTCAAATTATTAATGCACAAAAACAAAATACTTTCAGAGGTGGTGGAAATATCGATATAGCAATATCTTCGGGAGGTATTGGAGCAGGTGCAAATCTCGATATAAGATATAATATTCTCGATAATTTCAATGCCGGATTAAAAATTGGTAGCATGTTTAGTACAAGAAACATCAGTGCTGATAAAAATGAACTTACCGGGAGTATTACAGTTTCGGTTTTAAATTCTTATCTTATTCATTCCGATTATTATTTTAATTTCGGAAGTGGAATTTGGGCGCCTTTTGTTGGCACCGGATTTGGAATTTACCGCATTTCCAATATCAAACTCGAAATCAACGAAAAACCTGATTATTCGAATTTACTCAATTTTTCAAAAGACATGAAACCGGGTGCATTACTTCGTGCGGGAGTTGAAGTGGGTTGGTTTCGGATTGGTGCAGAATACAATTTCATACCTCGTTCCGATTTGTACGACATTACTAAAAATCCAGTATCAACCACATCCAATAGTTATTTCGCCATAACAGCAGGATTTTATTTTAGCAATGCTCGTTGGGGGAAAATAATATTTTGATTTTTATATACCAAAATATTTCTATGATAACAATTCTTTCGCCGGCAAAAATACAAAACTTTAATAAACAGAATATAACAGAAAAATATTCGATGCCTGTATTTATGAATGAGGCGGAGCAAATCGTTGAAATCATCCGGCGACTCAAACCAACTGAACTTAGCAAATTATTGGGCATCAACGCTAATCTCACTCAGTTAAACATCGATCGGTATTTCAACTGGCATGTACCATTTACTCGTGAAAATGCCAAGCAAACAGCTTTGGTTTTCGATGGCGAAGCTTTTCGCGGATTAAATGCTAAAGCATTTACGAACGAAGACTTTGAATATGCACAAACCCATTTACGAATTTTCTCCGGTCTTTACGGAGTCCTGCGTCCACTCGACCTGATTCAACCTTACCGCATTGAAGTAAGTACCAAATTGCCAAATCCGCTGGGAAAGGACTTGTATGCATTTTGGAAAGAGAAAGTTACAAAATCAATTATCGATGATTTAAAAAAATCGGGCAAACCTGAAGTAATACTCAATCTTGCATCATTCGAATATTTCAAAACCCTTGATTTGAAATATCAAAAAATAAAAATAATTGATGTTGAGTTTTTTGAATACAAAAACGATGCATATCGTCCGATTGTAATCTACACAAAAAAAGCACGCGGTATGATGGCAAGCTATGTTATCCGTACCCGAATCGAATCTACAGAAGATTTAAAAGGCTTTTCCGACGAAGGATACTGGTACAACCCGCAAATGTCATCAGAAAATAAATTGGTGTTTGTGCGATAACTGTTTCAACTTTCTCCTAATCTGAGTTAACATAGTTCTAAATTTGTCAAGAAAAAATATTTACCTGAATCGGAATTCCGTCGTCCCACAACAAAAAAATCCCCGACTACATTTCTGTAATCGGGGATGTTAAAAAACGGCAGC
>CAZDSY010000140.1:0-6528 GCA_964508285.1 uncultured Paludibacter sp. | reverse complement strand
ACAAAAATTTTATTCGCAGTGGTGCTGCATTGGGTGAAACTGAAAAAGCCCGTTTGCGCGAAATTAACAAGGAACTCGGTTTGGCGCAACTTGCATTCGGACAAAATGTATTAGCCGAAACCAATGCATACCAGAAAGTAATAGATAACGAAAAAGATCTTGCAGGTTTACCCCAAAGCGTGCGCGATGCTGCTGCCGAAACTGCCAAAGAAAAAGGCATGGAAGGTAAATGGGTTTTTACAACACAAAAAGCAAGCTTTATACCTGTGCTTCAATACAGTAAAAACCGTGAACTGCGTAAAGATTTACTTACTGCTTATATTAAAAGAGGTGATAACAATAATGAATATGACAACAAGGAGTTAATTAAAAAAATCATGAAACTCCGTGTTGAAAGAGCAAAATTACTTGGTTTTGAATCGCCTGCAGCCTTTATACTTGACAATACGATGGCAAAAACTCCAAAGGCTGTTTATGATTTTTTGGCTACAGTATGGAATCCTGCTGTTTCGAAAGCAAAAGCGGAAGCTGCAGAATTGCAAAAATTAATGGATGCAGAAGGAAAAGGCGAAAAACTCGAACCATGGGACTGGTGGTTCTATACAGAAAAATTACGTAAAGCAAAATTTGACTTGGATGAAGAAGCATTACGCCCTTACTTCAAACTTGAAAATGTGCGTCAGGGAATTTTTGATTTAGCCGGAAAATTATGGGGACTCAAATTTAAGAAACTTGATAAAATGCCTATCTATCATCCTGATGTTGAAGTTTTTCAAGTAACCGATGCAGATGGCTCACTCATAGGAGTACTTTATACAGATTATTTTCCACGCGAGAGCAAACGTGCCGGTGCATGGATGAACGATATTGTACCACAATTTATTAAAAACGGGAAAAATCAGCGCCCGATTATAGTGAATGTGGGAAATTTTACCAAACCTACCGCCCAAAATCCTTCGCTGCTCAGTATGGACGAAGTTGAAACAATGTTCCACGAGTTTGGTCATGCTCTGCACGGATTGCTTTCACAATGCACTTATCCGAGCGTTGCCGGAACAAATGTTGCACGCGATTTTGTTGAACTTCCTTCGCAAATTATGGAAAATTGGTGCTTCGAACCTCAAGTAATGAAAACATACGCACGTCACTTTAAAACGAATGAAGTAATACCCGACAATCTGATTGAGAAAATTCAGAAATCGGCAACTTTCAATCAGGGATTTACTATGACAGAATTGCTATCGGCGGCATTACTTGATATG
Organism: uncultured Paludibacter sp.; assembly: GCA_964508285.1. Classification (GTDB taxonomy): domain Bacteria; phylum Bacteroidota; class Bacteroidia; order Bacteroidales; family Paludibacteraceae; genus Paludibacter. Next base: position 5,266 of record CAZDSY010000140.1, on the reverse strand, counting down.
GACTACCACACGCTGAAAGATACTACAACATTTGATGTAACCGAATTCGAAAATGCCTCGATGCAACGAATTGGAATGATACCTGAAATAATCGTTCGCTACCGGAGTACATATTTTAATCATATTTTCACAGGTGGTTACGCAGCAGGCTATTACAGTTACACTTGGGCTGAAGTACTCGATGCCGATGCTTACCAATCATTTGTTGAAACCGGCGATATTTACAATAAAGAACGTGCAGAATCGTTCCGTCGCAACATACTTGAAAAAGGAGATTCTGAAGAACCTATGACGCTTTATCGTAAATTCCGCGGAGCAGACCCAAAACCCGATGCACTACTTAAAAAAAGAGGTTTACTTTAATTTATGAATGAATTGAACAACTGCCTTCCCCAAAAAAGGCAGTTGTTTTTTTATCATCACTGATAGTTGAACTTTTTTTTGATATAAATGTTTATTGAGAAATAACAATCATTTATCAACTTAATAAAGCAAAATCTAAAAAAATGAAAGCAAATTTAAGATTTCTTTTACTTTTAGCAATTACAGCTATACCCATAGGTTTTTTATCGGCAAAAAAAAGTTCAGCACTTAAAATCGATTTAAAATTCGAAAATATTGAAGAAGGTTATGATCATCTTTGTAAAACAAATGTTTATGTTGATGGTGAACTTTTAGCAACCTCTTCAGAAGAATTGCAGAGTAAACCAAACTCAGTAAAAGTATCGATACCTAAAGGTGAACATAATATTAGAGTAGTCAATCTGGCACTTTACGAAGGTAATTGGGAAGAACACACAAAAGATAACAACTACAGCATTGATTGTTTACATGAGTTTAGGTACAATTTTAAAAAGAAAAATTACAATCTGAAACTGGTATTCGACCTTAATTCGGACACTAAGGTCAAGTTTAAATAAAGCGAAAAAATAAATTTCAAACAAATCTTCCCGCTCTTTTTTTTAAAAGCAGAGTGGGATTTTTTTTCAAACGTGTTATATAATCCAAAAAAAATGCAAACATTCATCGGGATTATGTTTATTTTTATGTAAGTTTGCAACACACAAACACAATGAAATTATCTATTCAGAAATTTATAGTTCCGGGAATTTCCTTTGCCATGCTGCTTATAGTAGCATGTGTTGTATTATGGACAATTAACTTTGTAACCCGTTATTATTTTCAACAGCTACCTGTTCACAATACTGCTTTTGGTGAAATAGAAAACGTACTGAGCTGGAGCAAACTAACAATAGAAGTAGCAGGATTTGTTCTTTTATTGTTTAACACTTTTCTTCTATTACAACTCAACACAAAATACTCTCTTATCCGCACACGTACATTGTTACATGGTTTTTTGTTTTTAATGACATTATCAGTATGGTCGGCTTTCGATATAACATTTACCGATTATTTGGCAAGTACGTTCGTATTATTTTCACTGCTGATGTTCATGGGAATGTATCGGAATAAACAAGCTGTACGCGAAGCTTTCACCGGGAGTATGTTCATAGGCATTGGCAGTTTTTTTGCACCACCGCTTATTTATATTTTATCTGCTTTCTGGGCAGGATTTTTCCTTTTTCAATGCATATCCATGCGAACTTTTCTGGCATCGCTGTTTGGCATAATCACACCCTGGATATTATATTTTTGGTTTAATTGGGAATTTCAACCTGACAAAGCATGGTTGGATGAATTGCGTAATGTCCTCACTCCTGAATTGACAGTTCATTTTGATGAAAATCATAAAATTGTATTTATTGCTATAAACTTAATTTTGTTGTTATTCGGAATAGGCAGTTTTTACAACAGTTTACGACTTGATTCTATCCAAACCAGACAACGACTGAAAATTTTTATATGGTTATTTTTCCTTAGTGCAGTAACAGCATTTTTTTACGTATCGGCATTTCCGGCATTTCTGTGTGTTGCTGCGATAGCCTTTTCCATGTTATTAGCGCATCCGTTAACTCTTCAAAAAAGTTTACTGCATTCAATCATGCTGATTATTCTTTGCATTGTTAATGTTGCATTTGTAATTTTTAATTTTCTTCATTACACCGCTTAATGGAATTTGCCGAACTTGGATATTTGGGTTTGTTTATTGCGGCTTTTCTTGCCGCCACAGTTGTCCCGTTCAGTTCTGAGTTGGTTTTTTCAACACTGGTGTATGGTGGACTTGATCCTTGGCTCTGTGTTTTCGTTGCAACTGCAGGAAATTGGCTTGGGGGCTTAACTTGTTACTGGTTGGGTAGTATGGGTAAAATCGAATGGATAGAAAAATATCTGAAGATAAAAAAGGAAAAACTGGACAGTTTCATGACACGATTTCACAAGTACGGCGATTGGTTTGCATTTTTTTCTTTTTTGCCCGGTATTGGCGATGGGATTGCTGTAGCTTCCGGATATTTCAGATGCAAGTTTTGGATTGTTGCTGTTTCAATGATGACAGGAAAATTTGTAAGGTACATTTTTTGGATGTACTTTCACGGTTTTATTTTTAATTCGTTATGACACATTATTTCGGCTTTCATATTTTCAGAAAAGTAGTGCTTGTTTTTCTTACTTTTGCTACAATTTTTGAATTAACTGCAACATCTCCAGTTATTATAGATAAAAAAGTGAATTTTGGTTGGCGTAAAAGTTCCTCACGCGAAATTAACAGTATAATAATTCATTCAACTTTTAATAACTCTGGAGGTGAATTTTATGATATTGACCTTATTATTAAACAATTTTCTAATTACAAAGTCAGTTCGCATTACCTAATAGGTAGAGATGGAGATATTTATCGTTTGGTTAACGAAGAAAATATTGCATTCCATGCAGGAAAAAGCCGATTACCCGATGGCACAACCAATATAAATGTGCATTCCATAGGTATAGAATTAGTAACATCGTTTACTGAAACACCTACTGAAATTCAAATAAAATCACTCATAGAACTTGTGAACGATATTAAAAATCGACATAAGATTAAATATATATTGCGCCACAGCGATATTGCTCCCGAACGAAAAACAGATCCATGGAATTTCGACTGGGAAACTTTTTTGATAATGTTAAAAAATATTGAAAAAGATATTAATGTAGTGAATAAGTGAAATTCACATCATTAGACCCAAATAACTTAGAAATTCATCTTTATTACAACGCTTACAATGCAGTTCAGATTTATTCTTTTAATAATAAGCATTCTATTCTCAGGTGTTACACTAAACGCCCAAAACAATTCACTTCAAAAAATTATAGCTGACTCTCTCACCCGAATTGCCAATTCGTATGCAGCAGTTGGCAGAGTTGTTGTAAATAATTTTACAACTGACGCTAAAACAAAAAAAATTACCGTAAACACTAACGAAACGCTCTCATTTATTCCATTAAGACCCACTAACGTTGAACAAATTTATAAGACAATTAAGTCAATTACAGATTCAAAATTTCCCGACTATAGTATTGTTTGTTTTTCTGACACGAGAAAAATTGAAGAATTAATTCCGGAATATTACAGAAATGATAGTGAAATAATCCGGAAACAGAAAAAAAATATTCAGGATTCGAAACCGGTCGTCATCAATTTATCTAAACCTTACAACGTATCCAATGGACTACAAAACAGGCATTTGGCAGTATGGCAAAGTCACGGGTATTATTTTAATCAGCGCATTAATCGTTGGGAATGGCAACGTCCTCGTCTCTTTCAAACAGTGGAAGATCTTTATACACAAGCATATGTATTGCCATTTTTAGTACCGATGCTCGAAAATGCCGGAGCGAATGTATTTCTCCCTCGCGAACGAGATACGCAAACCGAAGAAATTATTATCGACAACGATAGCCGCAAACAGGCTGGTTTTTACCGCGAACATAACGAACGCAAGAAATGGAAAAGCGGTGAAAAAGGTTTCGGAAATATTCATCAAACATGGTTATCCGGAGAAAATCCTTTCCGTGAAGGTTCTTACAGATTTACAACCACTATTAATACAGATGATGAAACTAGCACAATAGAATGGATACCGACAATCCCTGAAGATGGTTATTATGCCGTATATGTTTCTTATAAAACTGTGGAAAAAGGCTGTAGTGATGCTCGTTACACTGTTTACCATAAGGGTGGAAATACCGAATTTTCTGTTAATCAAACAATGAATGGGGGAACATGGCTGTATTTGGGTCATTTCAGATTTGCTAAAGGGCGAAATAATTCTAACAAAGTTGTATTGTCAAATTTCAGTTCTATAGCCGATAGAGTAGTTACTGCCGATGCTGTAAAATTTGGAGGAGGAATGGGTAATATTGCACGAAGTCCGATTAATATCAGCCCGATTCCAACAACAGAAAATACTGACTCAACCAGCAGAACTATCAATCGAAATCAGCAGCCTTATGTTTATGAAGCTGAAAAAAGTGGTTATCCCCGATTTACCGAAGGCGCGCGTTACTGGTTGCAATGGGCAGGAATCCCCGACAGTATTTACAGCCGTACCAAAGAAAAAAATGATTATAACGATGATTTTCAATCCCGTGGATTTTGGGTGAATTATCTTACAGGTGGATCTGTCGTAAATCCAAACTACAAAGGATTAGGAGTACCAATCGATATGGCATTTGCATTTCATACTGATGCAGGTTTTTCACCCAATGATTCCATAATAGGCACTTTGGGAATATACACTGTGCAAAATACTGAGGGTAAAAATATTTTTAAAAACGGTGTATCACGTTGGACTGCCCGTGACCTTACTGACTTAATTCAAACACAAATAGTAAACGACATACGAGCTGAATTTAATCCCTCTTGGACTAGACGCGGCTTATGGAATCGTTCATACAGTGAATCGCGTGTACCCGAAGTTCCCACAATGTTACTTGAATTACTTTCACATCAAAATTTTGCCGATATGCGTTACGGTCTTGATCCCCGGTTCAGATTTACTGTTAGTCGTGCTATTTACAAAGGGATACTGAAATATCTTTCATTCAACTCTGGTCAAAATTTAGTTGTTCAACCATTACCAGTAAACGCTTTCAGCAGCCGTTTCGTTGCTAAAAACAAAGTGGAACTTCGGTGGAAGCCTACCATTGATTCTATTGAAACTTCAGCAATGCCCACCTCTTATGTAGTTTATACAAGAATTAATGATGGAGGTTTTGATAATGGTAGAATGACAAAAAACAACAGTATTACTTTAGATATCCAAACAGGCAAAATATACAGCTTTAAAGTTACAGCTGTTAACGATGGAGGCGAAAGTTTCCC
>CAZDSY010000139.1:0-6643 GCA_964508285.1 uncultured Paludibacter sp. | reverse complement strand
ACAGATACACCTTTCAATATTTCACCCGATTTGTATTATCTTTGCAATTCTTTTTTAAAAATTATTTAGGCACAAATGAATTTAGAGTCCATCATTCAACACATTATTATTTCAGCAGTTAAATCACTTTACGGATTATCCGCTACGTCAAAGGAAATACAAATACAAAAAACAAAAAAAGAGTTCGACGGGGATATTACCGTTGTTGTCTTCCCGTTTGTAAAAGCAGCCCGAAAATCGCCTGAGGCAACAGCTGATGAGATTGGAAACTTTATTGTGAGAAATTCCAATGAAGTTGCTGGTTTTAACGTAATTAAAGGATTTCTGAATTTAAAAATTGCTCAAAAGTATTGGATAGAGCAATTAAATAGTATTTTTCATAATGAAAATTACGGCATTAAAACACCAAAACCTGATGCCGACGTTATGATGATAGAGTATTCCTCTCCAAACACAAATAAACCTCTGCACTTAGGCCATATACGTAATAATCTTCTGGGTTATAGTATTTCTGAAATACAAAAAGCAAATGGATGGAAAGTAGTTAAAACCAACATTGTAAACGATAGAGGCATTCATATTTGCAAATCAATGCTGGCATGGAAACTTTTTGGTAATGGTGAAACTCCTGAAAATACCGGAATGAAAGGCGATCATTTGGTAGGAAAATATTACGTAATTTTCGATCAAAAGTATAAAGAGCAAATAAAACAATTGATTGAAGAAGAAGGTTTTACAGAAGAAGAAGCTAAAAAGACTGCGCCATTGATAGTTCAAGCACAGGAAATGCTTTTAGCATGGGAAAATAACGATCCGGAAATCAGACATTTATGGGAGACGATGAACGGTTGGGTTTATGCAGGATTCGACGAAACATACCGAAAACTCGGCGTTGACTTCGATAAAATTTATTACGAATCGGAAACATACCTCGAAGGAAAAGAAAAAGTACTTGAAGGAATTAAAAAAGGCATTTTTTATCAAAAAGAGGATCGTTCAGTCTGGGCAGATTTAACTGAAAATGGGCTCGACCAAAAACTTTTACTTCGCTCCGATGGTACATCCGTATATATGACACAAGACATTGGAACTGCAAAACTTCGGTACGATGACTATGCCATAAAAAAAATGGTTTATGTAGTAGGCAACGAGCAAAATTATCATTTTCAGGTTTTATCCGTTTTACTTGATAAACTCGGCTTTGCCTGGGGAAAAGATTTGTTTCATTTCTCGTATGGAATGGTAGAACTGCCCGAAGGAAAAATGAAAAGTCGTGAAGGCACTGTTGTAGATGCAGATGATTTGATTGAAGAAATGATAGAAACCGCTCGCCTAACTTCTGAAGAACTGGGAAAATTAGATAACTGTACCGAAGAGGAAAAATCGGAAGTGGCGCGAATGGTTGGATTGGGAGCACTGAAATATTTCATACTGAAAGTTGATCCTAAAAAGAATATGACTTTCAACCCGAAAGAATCTATCGATTTTAATGGCAATACCGGACCTTTTATTCAATATACGCATGCCCGCATAAAATCAGTTTTACGTAAAGCAAACGAGTCAGGCATTAATTTTGATATTGATTTAAAACCAGAAATTGAAATATCGGAAAAAGAAAAAAATTTGATACAACTTACAACAATATTTCCAACAATTGTGGAAGAAGCTGGCAAAGAATTCAGCCCGGCACTAATTGCAAATTACTGTTACGAACTGGTGAAAGAATACAATCAGTTTTATCACGATTTTTCAATTCTGAAAGAAGATAATGTTGATGTAAGAAATCTAAGGTTACAACTTTCAGATATTGTTGCCCGAATTATTAAAACAGGAATGCAATTACTTGGAATTGAAGTTCCTGAAAGAATGTGATAAATAATCATTTTTTTTATAACTCACAATCACACAATATGAAAAAATCACTACTGAATTTATCACTTGTCTTAATTTTAGCTCTTTTAAATTCATGCTCTGCTGGTTATAGAGCATATAAAAAGGGAAACTATTATCAGGCTTGTGTTGAGGCTGTTGAAATGTTGATGAAATCGCCGGGAAACCAAAAAGCACAATTTACACTTACAAAAGCATACCCTTTGGCAATGAATATTGCGCAACGCGAAATTGAAAAAGCTCAGAACAGTAACGATCCTTCAAAATATGATGTATTAGTAACAGAACTTGAAAAAGTTAACCATCTTGCTGACTTGATTTACAAAACGCCAAAAGCAAACGAAATTATCCCTACTCCTATTGAATTTATACCTCAGCTTTCCGAGGCAAAAGAAAAAGCAGCGCATCAAGCTTATTTAATGGCAGAAAAAGCTATGACTGCCGGAACAGTAGAGCAAGCACGCGTTGCATACCAGTATTATCAAAAAGCAGCTAAATATATCCCCGGTTATCTCGATGTGATGCGCAGAATGGAGGATGCTAAATATCTGGCAACTATCAGAGTACTGATTGAACGTCCCCTAACCTCTTCGCGATACCAACTCACTGCCGATTTTTTTGCTGATAATTTTATTTACGAAATCACAAAAAATCAACGAAATCCGTTTGTACGTTTTTATACTGCTCAGGAAGCTTATAACCTTAAAATGGACAATCCACACCACACACTGATACTCGATTTTGCCGATTTCCGAATTTCTGATTACAGCGACAAAACAAGTGTTCAGAATTTTAAGCGTGACAGTGTGCCGGCACAAACGAAGAATGCCGAAGGTAAATACGTAACTGTTTACATTACAGCAAATGCAAAAGTAACTACCTATGTACGAGAAGTTATATCATCCGGAATTTTAAATGTGAGAGTATATGAAAATATATCAAACAAATTACTTGAACAACGTACATTCGAAGGTAGATATGTATGGTCAACTACCTGGGGAAGATATTCAGGTGATGACAGAGCATTGACAGAACAGCAAAAAGCATTTTGCAGAAAAAATCCTGACATCCCTCCTACAAATCAGCAATTATTTTTTGAATTTACACAACCGGTATTTTCTCCTGCTGTTTCTTTTATTCGTTCGGTTTACACCCGATATTAAGAAGACTGTTTTCTTTTAAAATTTATATATCTCGGTTCGGTTGGCACATAATCTTCATTATCCCAAAGAGTACTTGTTATCATTAGGTCGGCACTGTAGCGATTACAAGCGATGGGTACATTATGTATGCGGCACTGGCGAAGGAGCATTTGAATATCGGCTTCGTGTGGTTGAGCACTTAAATCGTCAATCAGAAAAATGGCTAAATTAATCTGTTTACGCACTACCAAAGCGGCAATTTCAGCATCGCCCCCCATCGGACCAGAGTTCATACGGGTTATTTTCGCATCAATGCCCTGTTTTTTAAATGCTTCCTGAATAAGACCTCCTGTTGTTCCGGTGCATATTAATTCATGTTTCGAAAGCATTTCTGCATTATATACTGCCCAATCTACCATATCAGCTTTACGTTTATCGTGGGCTACAAGCGCAATTTTTAAAGTCTTTTTCATTGTGATTTTTTTTAAAATTACAAATTGTGTTGTCGGTGCAAAATTACTCAATTATTTTATCGGATTTGCCTTTTACATAAGATAATTCATTGCTTTTTAATTTGAGCACTTGTTTCAACGCGATTTTTCTTTATTTTTGTGTTAAATCCCTTAAAATATTTTCAATGATAAATTTTCGACGCCATAAAATTGTTTTTTTATTATTAATACTGCTTACTATAAATGTTTTTGCTCAAAATAAAAAGCATGAAATGCGTGCTGTATGGATTGCTACAGTTGCCAATATTGACTGGCCAAGTTCCCGAAATTTAACCGGAACACAGCAGCGCAACGAAATACGAATGATGCTCGACAAATTTGCCGAGAATCATATCAACGCTATTTTTGTTCAAATTCGTCCAACGGCTGATGCTTTTTATCCTTCGCAACTTGAGCCTTGGTCGCACTGGCTTACAGGCAAACAAGGGAAAAAGCCGGAACCTTTTTTTGATCCGCTTCAATTTATTATCGATGAAGCTCATAAACGATGTATGGAAGTACATGTATGGTTAAATCCTTACAGGGTTACAAACAGTGAAAACCTCGAAGTTTTAAATACGAAACATTTATTTTTTAAAAATAAAGATTTGTTCGTAAAGTATGGAGGGAAGTATTACTTCGATCCGGGACTTGACGAAACGCGGGAATTTTTAAATCTGGTTGTGCAGGATATTGTTGAAAAATACGATGTTGATGCCATTCATTTCGATGATTATTTTTATCCTTATAAGGTTAATAATGAGGATTTTCCGGATAATAATTCTTTCAAACGATTTCCACGTGGTTTTTTACCGAATCAAAAAGACGATTGGCGACGTAATAACGTGAATATGGTGATAGAAGAACTGAACAAAACGATAAAAAGTGTAAAACCATGGGTGCAATTTGGAATTTCTCCTTTTGGAGTATGGAGAAACAAGAATGTAGATCCACGTGGATCGGATACACAAGCAGGTGTACAGAATTACGACGATTTATATGCCGATATTCTTAAATGGTTGAAAGATGGAACTATTGATTATGTTGTTCCGCAACTTTACTGGGAAATCGGGAAAAAAGTTGCCGATTATGAAGTACTCGTAAAGTGGTGGAGCGAAAATTCTTATGGCAGAAATCTTTATATAGGTCATTACGTTTCTGCGCTGGAGTCAGGGAAAGAAAAAGCTTGGCAAAAACCAAATGAAATTACCCGGCAATTGCGTATGAATTTAAAATATCAACAAGTAGATGGTTCAGCATATTTTAGTGCAAAAACTTTTATGAAAAACTTACAGGGATTGAATGATAGTCTGAAAACGAACTTTTATCGTTATCCGGCTTTGTGTCCTGTAAACCGAACCTTACCTGGTGAACCTTCAGCTCAACCACAAAATATGCGGGTTTTAAAAGATCAACATGAAACTTTCCTAATTTGGGACCATGTAAACGAAGAAGGAGGATGCGCTGTAAAATACTATGTTGTATATGCATTTAAAGGGAAAAAAGTTGGCAATTTAAACGATCCATCAAATATATTACTACTTACTACCGAAAACTGTATCAATTTAAACGAAATTGAACAGAAATTGAAAGGCACTTATACATTTGTGGTTACTGGGGTCAATAAATACAGACAGGAAAGTATTCCATCGTACGGTATAACGAGGAAAATTTAAAAGTAAAAAACAGCCCCTTAAACCTTATAGGGCTCAGGGGCTGATTTATAGATTTACAATTTCCTTTCTGCAAGTTTCTTTTTTACGAGTTCAGGAATTTCAATCGGAAGTCGAGCGACAGGAACTCCAATAGCTTCGAATGCAGCAATTTTTTCTTGAGCTGTTCCGGATCCACTCGAAATAATGGCACCAGCGTGACCCATACGTTTTCCGGGAGGTGCTGTTTGTCCTGCAATAAAGGCAACTACAGGTTTTGTAACATGATTTTTGATGTATTCGGCTGCTCTTTCTTCAGCATCACCGCCGATTTCACCTATCAGGACAATTGCTTCTGTATCCGGATCGTTCTCAAACATTCCGAGTAAATCGATATAATACAATCCTGCAACAGGGTCGCCACCAATTCCTACGCAGGTACTTTGACCTAATCCACTATTGGTAAGCAAACTAACCATAAGGTAAGTAAGCGTTCCGCTGCGGCTCATCAATCCAACATTTCCTTTTTTGAAAATATTTCCCGGTAAAATCCCGATAAGCGATTCTTCGGGAGTAATTAATCCTGGACAGTTCGCACCTATGAGTTTAGTTCCTTTTTTGGAGAAATACTCGTTCACTTTTATCATATCGATGGTAGGAACACCTTCTGAAATGCAAACTACCAGTTCGATACCAGCTTCGGCAGCTTCAAGCATAGCATTCGCAGCTAACGGGGCTGGAATAAAAATTACTGAAGCATTTGCGCCGGTAGTTTTTACAGCATCTTCTACGGTGTTAAAAACAGGAACATCATGTACAAATTGACCTCCTTTACCTGGTGAAACTCCACCTACAATGTTTGTGCCGTACTCTTTCATTTTTAATGTATGAAAACTTCCATCGCGCCCAGTAATGCCTTGAACTATTAGTTTTGTGTCTTTATTTATTAAAATACTCATGGTGATGGTGCTTATAAAATATATCTTTTCACTTCGAATAAAACTCAATTCAATGTTTGAACAATACGAATTGCTTCTTTTGCTGCTTCGCTTAAAGAACCAACGGTGGGAAGATTTCGTTCTTTGATAATTTTCAATCCTTCTTCAGCATTTGTACCTGAAAGCCTGATTACGATGGGAATGGTTACATTCATTTGATCAAGTGCGGAGATCAATCCACGCGCCACATCGTCGCAACGTGTAATTCCGCCAAAAATGTTAATCATTATCACTTTTACATTTTTATCGGCAAGTAAAATATCCATAGCATCGATTACTTTTTGTGGACTTGAACTTCCACCAATATCGAGAAAATTTGCCGGTGAGCCGCCATGATGCTTTATTACATCCATAGTTGCCATTGCGAGTCCGGCACCATTAACCATACAACCAATATTTCCATCGAGTCTGATGTAGGATAAACCTTTGGTACGTGCATCAATTTCTCTCTTTTCGTCGGCATCGGGTTC
>CAZDSY010000138.1:0-6649 GCA_964508285.1 uncultured Paludibacter sp. | reverse complement strand
AACCAGGATATTGCTCCGTTCCAGGAATTCTTATATAAATTTCCCGGATTTTATATCCAAAACCGTACACTACGCGAATATGCCAACAACGCCGCTGCACATGTACTGGGAAGTGTTGGCGAAGTTTCACAGCGCAGAATTGAGGCTGATAATTACTACCGAACGGGCGATTTTGCGGGTCGTGATGGCATTGAATATACGTATGAAAATGTATTGCGTGGAGAAAAAGGAGTTGAAATTTTGCTTCGCGATGCAAAAGGGCGTATAAAAGGGAAATACGAAGATGGAGCAAAAGATGTTGCACCTAAAGCCGGCGAAGACCTTACATTAACAATTGATATTAATTTACAAATGCTTGCCGAGCGACTGCTAAAAGGTAAAGTTGGTAGTGTAGTAGCTATTGAACCCAAAACAGGCGAAATTCTTGCCATGGCTACTAGCCCAGCTTTCAATCCTTCGCTGCTTGTTGGCAGAGAGCGCACAAAAAACTACCTCGATCTGCTACACGACGCAACGAAACCATTAATGAACAGGGCAACTCAGGCACAATATTCTCCGGGTTCATCATTCAAACCCATTCAGGCACTGGTCTGTCAACAATTAGGGGGAATAACTGAAAAAACACTTTTCAGCTGTAATGGTCCCGGATCTTCACCAATTAAATGCACACACCATCATGGTTCTCCTGTGAGTTTACTTAACGCTATTGAACAGAGCTGTAATCCTTACTTTTGGAATGCTTTCCGAACTACTATTGAAAAAAATGGGTATGGGCAAAAAAATATTTTATTTCGAACAACTTACGACGATTGGGTTGATCATATAAAAAGCTTTGGTATTGGCGAAAAATTTACCGATTCCGATATTTACGAACAATCGCGAGGTTATGTGCCTACTCAAAAATATTATAATAAAGTATATAGGGCTGAAACCGGCTGGCGTGCCATAACTATACGATCGAACTCAATTGGACAAGGTGAGATACTTGCTACACCTCTTCAAATGGCAAACTCGATGGCGGTAATTGCAAATAACGGGTATTATATCACACCACATTTGCTCCAAAACGATTCGATGAAGAAAAAAATTCATCGTGCCAAAGTTGATGAAAAATACTTTCCAATAGTTCATGAAGGAATGTCAAAAGTATTTACATCAGGAACAGCAAGAAGTTCGAGGATCGAAGGAATAGAAATGTGCGGAAAAACGGGAACAGTGCAGAATCCGGGAGGTAAAGATCATGCTTTTTTTGTAGGTTATGCACCACGCGAAAATCCGGTAATTGCCATGGCTATAGTTGTAGAAAACGCAGGTTTTGGTTCAACTTATGCCGCTCCCATTTTCAGTTTGCTTGCTGAACAATACATTACCGGTAAAATTAACAGAACTCAGGTTTTAGAAAGAGTAGAATCCACAGTTACGAATAAAAATGTCAAGGAACGTTAGTATTAAATATGCTATAGACTGGACAACTGTAATGATTTATGTTGTACTGGTAGTTATGGGCTGGTTAAGTATTTACGGCGCAAGCTACGACTTTGACCAAACGAGCATTTTTGACTGGCAACAACGCGCCGGCAAACAGTTTGTGTGGATACTTACAGCATTTGTTCTTGCCGGGATTATTTTACTTATCGACTACAGGATGTTTAATTATTTTGCTTACATTATTTACGGCATTGTTCTGTTATTATTGATTTTTACTATCGTTGCACCCCATTCTATTGTTCCTGATATTAAAGGTTCACGCTCATGGATCGTTTTAGGACCCGTTAGTTTCCAGCCTGCTGAACTTGCAAAAATTGCCACTGCTTTGGTGTTGGCAAAATACATGAGTGGTTACAACTATAAACTCAAAACGTGGAAAGACCTCTTTCCTTTAGCATTAATCATAGCTATACCTTTTGGCTTAATCGTTTTACAAAAAGAAACAGGCTCAGCACTTGTTTTTGTAGCGTTTTTACTTATGCTTTATCGTGAAGGAATGAAAGGCATTGTTTTGTTGTTGATGATGTATGCTATTCTACTTTTTGTTATTGTAATAAAATACAGCATAGTACATTTATCCGGTGCTGAAGGCACTGTGGGAATAATTGCTGGAATGGGAATAATTGTACTGGTGTTTTTTGCATATGCTTTTTTTTATGTCAGAAATCAACGCAAGGCAATTTATTATCTTCTCGGAGTATTACTCGTTACAGGAATTTCATTTATATTGACGAAATGGTATATAATAAATTACAATTATTTTTCGTTGGGCTTAGTTCTTGCGTCGTGTATTTACTGGATTTTTGTTGAATTGTTTACACGTTTTAAAAAATACTGGTGGATAGTTTTGATTTCAATCGGTGCAACAGTATTTATTTTTTCTGCAGATTATCTGTTCAATAACGCTCTTGAATCGCATCAGCAATCACGCATAAAGGTTTTACTTAACATGGAAGAAGATCTTTCGGGAGCAGGTTATAATGTAAACCAGTCAAAAATAGCGATTGGTTCAGGAGGTTTCTGGGGCAAAGGTTTTTTGAACGGAACACAGACTAAACTTAAATACGTACCTGAGCAGGACACCGATTTTATTTTCTGCACCGTGGGTGAAGAACATGGTTTTTGGGGTTCGACACTTGTACTTGCACTTTACTGGTTTTTACTAATGCGCTTATTGCTTATAGCCGAACGGCAGCGTGAAGTTTTTAACCGGATTTACGCCTATTGTGTAGCATCTATCTTGTTTTTTCATCTTTTTATCAATATCGGAATGGTTTTAGGCTTAATGCCTGTAATTGGCATTCCATTACCATTTTTCAGCTATGGAGGTTCTTCATTGTGGAGTTTTACCATCATGCTTTTCATTCTGATAAGACTCGATGCTTCACGACTTGAACGAATGAATTAACAAAAAGGCAAACCTCATTGGCTTGCCCTTTTATTCGATGTTTTAGCTCAAAGTTTTAGAATATTTTTTAGTAATTTGTATCCGGACTGACTCATACGTATCTGCATTCCATTTTTGAGTGTTACAAGTTGCGTTTGTTTTTCGTAAAGTTCAATCCGCGAAATTGCATCCACATTAACTATATATGAACGGTGAACTCTCACAAATTTTATCGGAAGTAGGTTTTCTTCGAAATACTTCATCGTTTGTTCTTTAAGATATTTTCCTTTCTCAGTAATTACCTGAACATAATCACTTTCAGCTTTTAAGCAGTAAATTTCATCTACAGGAATTACATTTATCTTTTGTCCGCTTTTTATGGCAATACGATCAATAAAATCTTTTGGATCAGAACTATAATCTTTCAAAGGCATTTCTTCTGATTGGGAATAATTTGGTTCTTCATTTAATTCATCCTTTTGTACCGACAATTTCAGTTTGTAAATACTAACTAACAGGCAGAAAATAAGTGAAGAAATAAAAACCCTTAGTGGAAGAAGTGTTTGTAGTATTTCTACAGTTCCATCATCAGAAATAATCATCACAATTACATAAGCAATGCCCACAACTATGATAATAGCAAAAAGAAACAGTCCGAAGTAATTTAAATTTCGCTGAAATACATTCAGATTATCAAAACCGGCATATTTTATAATATACATCAGCAATACACCTGTAACCGCATAAAGAAGTGTATAAGCGCCGGCATCTGTTATCAGAGTTACGAAACTAAAAGATGTAAATGCCGAATATATATAAATATGCACTAATGCATATAACAACCACAATATAGCATAGGTTGCAATTTTAAATTTATCATGGAACACTGATAACATTTTCTTGTCTTTTGATGATTAATTCTCCTTATACAGTAAATTAATTTCGCAATTCGCCTCCACCAAAAACACAAGATCCCTTAACAACAAGTTTGCGGGTTGTATCAACTTCTTCGTTAAACATTCGTTTATCTTCAAATCCGCCGAAAATAGAGTCCATGCTCATTTCTACCAACCAATGTGCAGGCACATAAAGCGTAACACCGCCAAATATGGCATTTATTTCAAGATAACTAATACCTTCAGGTAAACTTGTCTTACGTAAATCAAGCGTTACTCCTCCAAAAATGGCATTTATTTCGCCTCCCTGAAACTCGGGATCGAGTACAATATGCTGTCCTGAACCAAAAATACTGTTTTTTTCAAAACCTCCTTTTACATGTGAATAACCCGTTTTGCCAGTATATTGGTGATAATTTTTTGTATTACCATATTTAAATTCCCTGCTCCACTTTTCAGGAGCTACATAACGGCTGATTATTATGAATGCACCTGCAATTATTAATAATAAAGGCCAATAAATAGAAGTAAAATTATCATCGAGACCGGGAAATACTCCGGGAAACTGATGAACAATACGCGGAATAATAAAAAATGTTCCGACAAGAATAAGAATAATCCCTGATGTTAACTGGCGTTTAAAGAGGTTAAATGTACCGATGGCTATAAGTAACATCTGCCAAGAGAATACTACTCTTTTTAATTCGTGCGGCAATGCACCAAAGTTAAATGCGAGCAACAATGCTCCTGCAATTACAAGTATCAATCCGAAACCAATTCCTTTTTCGAATAATGAAGAGTTCGATTTTTTAATTTCATTTTCCATAACGCAATAATTTTTAAAATTTGATTTATGGTGCAAATCTATTTCAGCATCAGAAAATTCCAAAACTAATTTCGACGAACATTGAATTTTTCCCGACAAACAAAAAATATCAAGCGATTAATTATTAATGATAATAAAATGGTTCGTACTGAAACTACCAATGCTTTTCAATACGAACCAATCAACTTAAATAATTAATTTCATTTACTTTCCTTTTTTCAGCAGGTCCCGAATTTCACCCAAAAGTTCTTCTTCTTTTGTTGGAGCGGGAGGTGCAGGAGGTGCTTCAAGCACTTCTTCCTTCTTTTTCAGGCTATTCATCACTTTAATGAACATGAAAATTGCAAATGCGATAATCAGGAAGTCAACGGTTACCTGAAGGAAATTTCCGTAATTAAGCGTAACAGCTTCTACTCCTTCTTGAGCTTCTTTCATTGTCAATTTCAGATCGGTGAAGTTAACCCCTCCCAGCAATAATCCTATTGGAGGCATTAACACATCGGATACAAATGATGCAATGATTTTTCCGAAAGCCCCACCGATTATAATACCCACTGCCATATCAATCACGTTTCCGCGCATGGCAAATTCCTTAAATTCTTTCAGTACACTCATAATTTAATAGTTTTTTAAAGTCGGGTTATAAACTTATTTTTAATCACAAAACATAGCAAAGATAGAAACAATTATAAAAAAAAACAAATATTTATGTTAAAACAAATAGAAATACTGAATTAATAACGTTAATCGAATGTTTTTACTAAAAACATAATGAAATTCTATTTTCAGAAAATTGAATATAATCACAATAAAAGCAATGTTTTTCTGTGAAATCCGACAAAAAAACACTAATTTTGTAGCAAATTTTTAATACCCTAAAATTTTAAACAGAAATAAAGCTAAATATCTAAAAACAAACAATATGATACACTACAAAGAACTCGGGTTAGTTAACTCTAAGGAACTTTTCAGTAAAGCTGTAGCAGGTGGTTATGCTATTCCTGCTTTCAACTTCAACAATCTCGAACAACTTCAGGCTATAATTTCAGCCTGTGTTGAAACCAAATCGCCTGTTATTCTTCAGGTTTCAAGTGGCGCGCGTAAATATGCAAACCAAACATTACTTCGTTTTCTGGCTCAGGGAGCAGTGGAATATGCCAAGGAATTGGGTTATGCAATTCCAATTGTACTGCACTTAGACCATGGCGATAGCTTTGAGCTTTGCAAAAACTGTATCGATTCAGGATTCTCTTCTGTTATGATTGATGGTTCGCATCTCCCTTACGAAGAAAACATAGCGCTTACTAAAAAGGTAGTTGAATATGCACATGCCAACGATGTTACCGTAGAAGGCGAACTGGGTGTACTTGCAGGAGTAGAAGACGATGTTGTAGCAGAACATCACACATATACTCGTCCTGAAGAAGTTGTTGACTTTGTAACTCGTACTGGCGTTGATTCACTTGCCATTTCGATAGGAACTTCGCACGGAGCCAATAAATTTACTCCAGCTCAATGTACACGCGACGAAAACGGAATTCTTATTCCTCCTCCATTACGTTTCGATATTCTTGAAGAAATTGAAAAACAAATACCAGGATTCCCCATTGTACTTCACGGCGCTTCATCTGTTCCACAGGAATATGTTGAAAAAATCAATAAATACGGTGGCGCACTGAAAGATTCTATCGGAATCCCTGAAGAACAGCTTCGTAGAGCTGCAGCATCGGCTGTTTGTAAAATCAACATCGACTCTGACGGTCGTTTGGCAATGACAGCAGCTATTCGCGAAGTAATGGCAACCAAACCGGCTGAATTTGATCCACGCAAATACATTGGACCAGCACGCGATGAACTTAAAAAATTGTATATGCACAAAACTGTAAACGTTTTGGGTAGTGCAGGAAAAGCATAAGTTAGTTGACAGTTATCAGTTGATAGTTGATAGTTGATAGTTGACAATTGATAGTTTCTTACTAATTTTGAATATATAAAAAAGCAGTCGTTTCAATTAAGAAGCGACTGCTTTTCTTTTTCTAATTGTCAACTATC